>JAQWDG010000001.1:0-17321 GCA_028705545.1 Methanoregula sp.
GTAATATTGTCCTGCCGGGAGATTTTCAGACATTGCCTCACCGGCAGTAAAGGTGAAGTCCCCGTTGGAATTCACCGGCGTTTTTGTCGTAAATGCATAATTATCGCCGAAGATCCAGACCTGGACCGCGGAGATGTTGCCCACGGCAGTCCCGGTGACCCGGAAAGGCTGCCCTCCTGAAACAGACGAAGGGGAGATCGATGCGGTTATGTACGGTTTTTTCAGGATAATCCCGTCACCTGCAGCAGCTGGGCCGGCCTGATCCAGTGCTTTTGGCTGGCTTACGGCATAAACATTGTACGTGCCGGCATCCACCGGGAGGTTGGCGGTGTAAAAGGCATATTCCCAGGTTTTATCCGGTTTTGTTTTCACAATGGTGAAGGTATCAGGGTCCCCGCTGACTGCTTCTTGCAGGGGCGAGGTAAGTTTTCCCCCGTTGGAGGGAATGCCGGGTCCGTTTTTAAAGGTGTCGGGGCCGCTTATGAAAAGATATGTGGTATCCGAATCGGTATTCTGACCTCTCAAAACCACTTTTTCTCCCAGATAATACGACTTGACCCCGTCAGCGGAAATCGTTACTCCTGAACCCGCGGCGGAAGCGGACCCTGCACCCGCGGTGACCTGGAAGGGGATCAGGGTATAGGTGTCATTGGTATATGAATCGTCGTTGGCATTCTGGGCGGTGATTGAGGTGATGAGTGCGTCTGCTGCATCGCTGCCCTGCAGATTCCCGGGGCCGGAGATCTTAAAGAGGTCCGTCCCGTTGTTGAGTTTTAGATCGCGGACATATGCCCCTTTTATCACAAAGTCGAACTGGTTGTCCGCCATCGGGTGCTGCACGACAAGGTAATATTGTCCTGCCGGGAGATTTCCTGACATTGCCGCACCGGCAGTAAAGGTAAAGTCCCCATCGGAATTTACCGGCGTTTTTGTCGTAAAGGCATAATTATTGCCGAAGATCCAGACCTGGACCTCGGGAGGAATTCCTTCTGCAATCCCGGTTACGGTAAATTGCTGCCCTTTTACAACATTCAAGGACGATATATTTGCAGTGATGTACGGCTTTTTCAGGGCCATCCCGACATCGGCGGCGCCGGAGTCCAGCTGGTCAGCTGCTTTTGGCTGGCTTTCGGCATAAACGGTGTACGTGCCGGCGTCCAGGTTGAGATTGTCGGTGTAAAAGAAATATTCCCAGGTTTTGTCCGGTTTTGTGGTTACTGTTGTGAATGAGTTCGGGTTCCCGCTGACGATGGCCTGGTACGGTGAGGTAAGGCTCCCGCCATTGGCCGGAAGTTTTGGGCCGGTCATGAAAAGGTATACGGTACCTGCGGTGGGGCTCTGTCCCCGCAGGACCACTTTTTCACCCTGGTAATAGGAGTGACTCCCGTCCGCGGAAATCGTTACCGCTGTGCCGGTGGATGCACCGGATGCTGGCGCAACGGTCGGACTTCCTGCATCGGCGACCTGGAATGGGATGATGGTATACGTGTCATTGGTTAACGTGCCATCCTGTGCCTCATGATCGTTGATTGCGAAGATGAGTGCGTCTGCCGCATCGCTGCCCTGCAGGCTTCCCGGGCCGGTGATCTTAAAGAGGTTCGTGCCGCTGTTGAGTTTCAGGTTGCGGGCATAATCCCCGCTGACAACAATGTCGAACTGGTTATCTGCCATGGGGTGCTGTACGATGAGATAGTTTTGTCCTTTGGGCAGTTTTCCTGACATCGTTGCATCGCCAGTGAAGGTGAATGACGCATCGGAATTTACCGGGGTTGTTGTATTAAACGCGTAGTTGTCCCCGAATATCCAGATCTGGACGTTCGGGGGGATTCCTTCCGCAATTCCGGTTATGGTAAATGGCTGTCCCTTTACAACCTGCAAAGATGAGATGTTTGCAGTTATGAACGGCTTTTTGATTATTATGCTGGTCGTACCGTATGGTGTGTCTGCCAACTGCTCTTCTGTTTTAGGCTTGCTTGTTGCATAGACGGTATACGATCCGGCATCCAGCCTGAGACCGACCGTGAACCAGGAATATTCCCAGGTTTTATCCGGATTTGTTTTTACGATGGTGAATGTACCGGGATCTCCGCTGACCGCTTTTTGAGATGGTGAAGTCAGTTTTCCTCCACTATCCGGGAGGTTGGGTCCGGTTATATGCAGGTACGTGGTATCCGAATCCATGTTCATACCGGAAAAAAATGCTTCTTCTCCCAGGTAATACGATCCCGCCCCGTGTGCGACAATAATAACCACCGGTTTCTCTGCCGATACGGGGGATATCAGGAATACTGCCATACCCACTGTGATAAACAGCAGGATACTTGTCCAGATCCTGATCTGTCTGTTGCTGGCTGACTTGGGCATATGTAAATGTATGGATATTTACAATATAAACCTATCCCCCGGGCTGCTTTTCTTACGGCAACGTCCTACGCGGGCTGAACGGTCCGCAGGTAATTACCGGCATCATTTTTACGAAGACTGTCTGCCACTGGAGATAAGAAATTAATTATGCGATGGGCTTTGTTTCAGCGGAGGGGGATATCTGCCCGGTCTTTTGCAAAGGTATAGAGGTTCAGGGTTGCAATCCCTCCGACAGTTGCAACGACAAACATAAGGATTGACAGGGTAAGCACGTACAGGAAACCGGCAGCCAGCCACCCGTCAGGTGGAGGCCAGTAATCGGTTGCGATATTTCCGCCTGCCACTGCTGGGAAGAGCAGGGACGCGAGCGAAGCTGCACATACGATAGTGCCCAGGCCAATGACGCAGGCAGCCACTTCGCGCCAGCTCTTCCTCATCAGGGTAAACGATTTTACCACCGCCTCCTTCAGGCTCGTCCTCTCACGCACAAGCAGGGGTATTACAAACAGGGTCAGGACGAACAGAAATACGTTGACGGCTGAAAGGATCAGCATATCCATGAGCCCGGTATTAAAAAAAGAAGGCCCATAAAACCAAACTGCCCGCCGGATCGTTCCCGCCCCGCCGGCCCCGCCATCCGGGAGCCCATCCTGGGCGGCTTCATGTGGGTTACTGGCATCTGCATGCAAGGTACGGACCGCCGGTGGTTTCCGGCATAACCCCAGCCACCGCTCAGCGATAGCAGAGACGAAGTCCATCGTCACACATCCCTGCTCTCTTCAACGGATCCGGGCATCTGTCTGCTCTTTGCAGAGAGGAAAAGATCCCGCACAGCGATCCCACCGACTGTTGCTACGACAAATGAAACGATTAATAGTGCGACATTATAGAGGAGGGCAAGAGCAATCCAGGTGCCGGGTGGATGGAAGGTGACCGTCTCGTATGGATCTACTATCCCGGATGCTGTCTGGATGATCATGTACGTAAGGAACACACCAGATACGATGACCCCGAGAAAGAGGATACAGGCAGCTACTTCAGCCCAGATCTTTTTCATCATGACAAACGATCCCACGACTGCTTCCCTGAGGGTCTTGTGCCCGAGTACGATAAGGGGCACGACAAACGGAGTCAGGATAAACAGGAGCAGGGTGATCGCTGAAAAGGTCAGGGTCTCCAGGAACCCATAGGGATATAGCCATAACAGGAGCGATCGTCCCCCATAGCCCGGAAATTCGGTTAACATGTTCCAGTCGAGAGTCCAGTTGAACGGGAACTGCATGATCGTGCTGGTAAATGAACCATGCCCGAAGATATTGAGGAAACTACAGGAGCTTTCGCGGCAAACGGGAAAAGTAATGTAAATCCACTCAAGCAGCATGCCTGCGAGTGTCAGAACCACTGACCAGCCGGCAAGAGGTCTTACATATTTTTTTGCCCCACAAATACCCTCGTAGAACGATGCAGAACATTCTTTTTTTGACGTGACACTCAAAAGGAGGCCCGCGAGGAAGAACATCAGGAAGAACACTGTTGCAAATGCAATTAAAAAGTTCAGGACATACGATATGGTTGTACCAAGTTCGATGTGCAGGTTCCAGCCAATATATTTGAATGCTGCCTGTGCGATGGTGTATCCGGCAAGCACAAGCCCGGCAAGGAGCGTAAACCAGAGAAGCTGCCGGTTCCGGATCAGTATCCTCATCCCTGAGATGGCTGCTCCGATTCCCCGGTGAATAGATCCCGATCCGCTACCACCGCCATCCGGGAGTCCCTCATAGGCTAGGTAAGGGTGATCGCCACTTACTGTCGGCAAGGCATGGACCGCCGGTGGTTTCCGGCACAGGCCGAGCCAGTGTTCAGCAATTTCAGATACCTGGACCATCAGGCACTCTCCCGGATCTTTGCATTCCTATAGAGGTTCAGTGATGCAATCCCCCCGACTGTTGCAACGACAAGCGCAAGGCTGGACAGGGCAATGACGTACAGGATGCCGGCAGCAGCCCACGCATCACTGGGGGGTGAATACGACGTGTACATTGCGCCGGTATCCCACCACACATAGTCAACCCCGGAAAACCGGAAGAGCAGGAACATGAGCGAGGCGGCGAATAATACCATTCCAAGGCCAAGGATGCAGGCCGCCACTTCCCCCCAGATATTCCTCATCAGGGTAAATGATCCCAATACTGCTTCCTTCAGGCACTTCTTCTCAAGTACGAGCAGGGGTACTACAAACAAGGTTAGCACGAACAGGATTATGTTGATTGCTGAAAGGATCAGGGTAGATACGAGCGCAGTATCAAGTCCCAACCAGATGCCAGAAGGCAGGTTGGCAATGGGGAGGACCGGCGGGAAGATGTATTTCAAGGTGTAGTTGAAGGGGAACTGGTTGAGCACGCTTTCCAGGAATTGCCAGATGGTCTGGCTCAGCAAATAGGAATATTGGCCAACGCTGAAGAGCAGAGTGCCTGCGAGCGCCATTGCGAGGGACCACCCGGCAAGAGGTATCAGGTGTTTTTTTGCCATGGTGAGTCCCTGAAAGAATGAGACAGGGCCGCCTTTTTTTGAAGAGAGACTCAGGACAAGGCCTGCCAGTAAAAATACCAGGCAGAACACCGTAAGGAACTCGACCGCAAATGTCAGGACAAGCGATGTGAGTAAACGGGCATAGTAGGGATCAATGAAGAGCATCCACTGGGGATTACGAACAAAGAGCACCCCTTGGACGATGAAGGGATGAACGAAGAGCTGAATCCATGCAAGTGCCATAACCACGGATCCCCCGGTAAGGGGTATCAGGTATTTTTTTGTCTTGTTAAGTCCCTGGAAGAATGAGACAGAACCGTCTTTCTTTGAAGAGAGGCTCCGGACAAGGCCTGCCAGTAAAAATGCCGGGCAGAACACCGTAAGGAACCCGACTGCAAATGTCAGGACGAGCGATGTGAGTAAATAGGTTGAGTAATAATCAAGGAAGAACACCCACCGGGCGATGTCAGGAAGCGCGAAGAGCCCCGCTTGGGCGATGAAGTGTGCGGTCAGTACAAGTCCGATCATGAACGAGAACCAGAGGAGCTCTGGGTTCCGGATCAGCGTTTTCGTGCCGGACAGGACTGCCCCGGTTCCCCGCTGTATCGTTCTCGATCCTCCGGCCCCACCATTCGGGCTTCCCTCCACTGAGGGTTCAGGTTGATCACCCATACCTGTCTCTGAAGCACGGATTACCGGAGTTTTCCGGCACAGGCCGAGCCAGCAGTCTGAAACAGTTGAGAGGAATGTCATCCATCACTCCCCCGGATCATTGCATTCCCGTAGAGGTTCAGTGCTGTAATCCCTCCGACAGTTGCCGCGATAAACGCAAGGCTGAAGATGGCAAGGACGTACAGGATACCGACAGCAGCCAACCAGGCATCACCCGGGTTTATGGTATAACCTCCCTGTTCGAATACGACCCCGGCGAGCAGGTACGGGAGAAAGGCAGCGAATACTATAATCCCAAGGCCAAGAACGCAGGATGCCACTTCTCCCCGGATCTTCTTTAGCAGGGCGAACGATCCGGAAACCGCCTCCTTCAGGCTCTTCCGCTCAATCACGATCAGGGGTACGACAAACAAGGTCAGGACAAACAGGAATACGTTGATTACTGAAATTATCAGTATGTCCCCGTACGCAGCCTCAGTTCCCCAAAACATCACATCACGTGCGAAGGAATCCTTCAGATAGTAGGGGTACAGGCTCATCACGTTAATCAGGAAGTCCCAGATCCGCAAACTGAAATATTGGAAGGCGAAGAAGAGCAGAGTGCCCGTGAGTGCCACAATCAGGGAGTAACCCACAAGAGGTCTTGAGTATTTTCTGGCCATTGCAAGTCCCTGAAGGAGGGAGGCAGAACCGCCTTTCTTTGAAGAGAGACTCAGGACAAGGCCCGCTAACAAGAATGTCAGGCAAAATACCATTGAGAGCTCGACAACAAATGTTACGGTATACGATATGAGGAGAGCGGTATACTGGAAATCAACAACGGATCGCCACCGGACCGCGATGGGATAAAAGAAGACCCGCCATTCTGTGGAATAGGGTAAACAGAAAAGTACCCCCCGGGCGATGATGTGCCCGACCAGCACAAGCCCGGCTAAGATAGGCAACCAGAGGAGCTGCGGGTTGTGCATAAGGGTTTTCATCCCTGAGTGGGCAGATCCGATTCCCCGATGGATCGTTCCCGATCGGCCGGCCCCGCCATCCGGAGTGTCCTCATAGGCAGAATCGTGAGGGTTAACTATGCCTGTCGGCAATGCACAGACCTTCGGTGGTTTCCGGCACAGCCCCAGCCACCAGTCTGCGAAAGCGGAAATAAAAACCATCAGTTCAACTCCCGGATCTTTTCAAGCAGTTCTTCTGCCATCTTTGTCGGGTCCTGTGGCTTTTCAAGTTTTATCCCAAGTTCGGCTGCAAAGTCCCAGATAAACTCAATGCATCTCGTGAACTCGTCACAGGAGATGCAGTCGCCGTCATGATCGTACCAGACCTGCATGCCGTGCTTCTCCGAGACAAATATGTAGGCATTTGTCTGGAAAGGGATTGACTTCCCAAAAAGGATGCCCCGTTTTACGTCAATCTTTTCTACCTGGATCCGGTTTGACCGGGCCATCTCCCGAAGAGACGCTTCGATCCTATCATCAATCGCAAGGAGAGCCTGTGATACACCCTGTCGGGTGATACCGATCTGTTTTGCGATAGAGATATTGGTCATCCCGCGACGGCGCATCTTCCAGAACCCGAACTGTTTCTCGTTCGTGGGAAGGAACATAGGTAAATGTATCAGACTTTACAATATAAAATATCTGTCGGTTACTTTCGTTGCATGTTCCAGATATCTTAAAAAAGAAGACGAAGTCCTATCCTTAGGATCCCCACAAGAACCGGATATCTGGGTGAAGGTAAACAGCGATTCACAGGATCAGGTAATCTTGGATATTGCTTCGATAGATTCTAATATTGCCCAACCATGAGTATCCTTAAAGGCAGCTCGAATGAAGGTATTTTTCGGCATAATACTTCTCATTTCATGTACCGTGATCCTTGCAGGATGCACGATGACCGGGCACAACGCCACCGCGGAGTCATTCCCTCCCTCCGATGTGAACGCCACCCTGTCCCCGTCATCCACGGATGGAACAATCCTGGCCTCCACGCCGGCCCATGAAGTTTTCACCCTTCCCCCGATACTGCTCCCCCTGCAGTATCAGGACCGTTCTACCAGAGGGGCCTTTGACGATAGTTACCTCGGATCCTATGAATGCAGTAATGGTACGGAATCATATAGCACAAATTACACCCTCTTTGCCGGCAATGACAGCACGCACCACGTTCGTTATACCCTGGTCCCTGTCGATCCCTCCGATGAGTCCCGCACCGTTCCCCTCTCTTCCGACATTCTGGAGGCAGGCATATATCCCGATGATTTTATTGCCCGACCCGGGTATGCCTACCGGTCGCAGCTCAATGTTACCCTCGGCCCCAACGTGACGGGGGAGTCTCACACAAATCCCGACGGTTCCGGATGGAGCCGGGACCCGTACTTCCCCTTCCGCCTGGAAGTCACCATTGACGGCAGCGATGCCCCGGATGCAAATGACCGTATCGCGGTTACCAAGATCTGCTCGTTCCATTCCCAGACCCGAAGCATGCAGCCGATGCCCGGGATAGATTCGGCACTGCGGTCCCCTGTTGTATTGAATGTCGGGGAAACGCAAAACTTCCCTGTCCGGGCCCGAAACTATGGCGGCGGACTGCGCGAGCTGTACTTTACGATCCCATCGCGCATACCCGGGGAGAGCTGGTCGTTTCCGCTGGAGTCCAGCCCGGGACAGCTTCAGCCGATACCCGATGGACTGGCATTCTCCTTTGACCCCGTGGTCATGAGCGGTACGAACTTCCACTTATCGAATACTACCCTGACGATAGGAACCGATCCGCGCATCCCGCCCGGCAATTATTCTTTCCCTCTCGTTCTCTGCTACCGGAACCTTGACCTGGACAACCAGAGCTCGCTGCATTTCCCGTTCAGCGATATGCCCTATTGTGGTACGGCGACGAGTTTTACCGTGGATATCGTGTAAAAATGGGGGGGCCTGGGTGTTCCTTACCGACACATCCTATACGTTTTTTCTTTTCCTGTCGGACCGGAGCACAGGTCTGTTGCAGGATTTTCGTTCTCTCAAACCTATAATCGCCGTTATCGTCCTGCCAGTGTGCATTATGTCCTTATTTTGTGTTTTTCGACAACCGGTACGAATAACAGGTAATATAGATCAGTGCAACGCAGAGCACGCCAAGCATCAGGGCAATGGCCCAGATGCCGGTAAACGGACTACCGAGGACGATAAGGATCCCGGCGCCCATGAATACCGGGCCGCCCCGCTCGTGGGTCATCTTCCAGTTTCTCTCGTCTTTTAGGGTCCAGGGAAGACGGATGCCCATGGCCCGGTTTGGTTCGATCAATGGCAGCAGGCTACCCAGAACAATAAAAATTACTCCCAGGAGCATTGGGAGGACTGTAACGATGGGAATCGTCAGGCCGGTGGCATTTGCAAATGTAACCGCCTGTACGGCAAGGACCAGACAGGCTGCCGAGAAGATAATGATTGCGTAAATGTCGCGCGACAGAACCGATGGCGAATGCATCTGTTTGAACCTTGGCAGGACCTGGGTGAGGATCATTACGAGGGTCAGGATAGCAGGAAGGGTAAACACGGAGGGGAATTTTTCGCCAAATGCATCCGGAACGCCGGCATAGTTCCAGTGGACCGGAATGATGTCCGGAAGGAGGGGAAGAACTGCCAGGGCGAGGATGTACGACAGTCCGGTGACTACCCATGCCATGCGGGTAAAAAGAAGTTCCCGCCGGCCAATGGGCCCGGCTTCCCTGTCCCTGTTGTCCAGCGATCCTGTCGTATTGCTGCCGTCGGCCTTGGCTGCTGCTTCCATGGGGCACCAGCCGAGCCATTCGCCGATAACTTCTGCGAATCGTGTCATGTCATGCTCTCCTTTATTCTGGTAAACAGTTCTTCTGCCATTTTTGTCGGGTGATCCGTATTCCTGATCTTGAACCCGAGTTCGGTTGCGTAGTCCCAGAGTAACTCGATACATTCCGTATATCTCTGGCAGGTTCCGCAGTCCCCATCGTGTTCGTACCAGACCTGAACCCCGTGTTTTTTTGAGACAAAGATAATGGCCGCAGTCTGGAACGGGATCGACCGGCCAAGAAGGATCCCCCGCTCGGCATCAATCTTCCCGATCGCGATCTGGTTTGCCTGCGCCATCTCCTGCAGGATGGTTCCGATCTTTTCGTCCATTAAAAGAAGCGCCCGGGAGACCGCCTGGCGGGAAATACCGAACCGGTTCGCTATCCCGATATTGGACTCGCCGCTCCTGCGCAGTACCCAAAACCCGAATTGCTTGTCGTTTGTTTGCAGGAACACATGTCAACATTGTAATGTTGACGTTATATATTTTCCTGTGTCGGGGCCATCAGTTTGTTTTTCTTGCGAAATTTCTACCAGTTTCGCCCCGCGCGGCCGGTATTTATGACCCGGCGTACCGACAAGCTATCAGGTATACCCATGCTGCCAAAAGTCATCCTCCACACGGCTGTCAGTCTCGATGGCCGCATCACGAACTTCCCGGCCGATCTCGAGCTCTATTATAGGCTTGCCGCGCAGTACAACCCCGACGCCGTCCTGTTTGGCAGCTCCACGATCCTTGGGGCACCTACCCTGGAAGTCCCTGACGAGCACCGCGGGATGTTCACACCCCGTCCGGGCACGCCGGATCCCCGGCCGCTGATGGTGGTTGCCGACAGCCGGGGAAAGGTACGGTGCTGGGAGAAGCTCCAAAAATGGCCATATGTCCGGGATTTTGTCGCTCTCTGTTCGTCGTCGACCCCCCGGGAGTACGGGGAATACCTTGCATCGTGCGGGATACATCAGGTCATTGCCGGTGACGGGCAGGTGGATATACGTCTCGCTCTTGAAAAGCTCACCGGGCAATTCGGAGTCCGCACAGTCCGGGCGGACAGCGGCGGAACGCTCAACAGCGTGCTCCTGGCAACGGGCCTTGTGGATACCGTGAGCGTTCTTATCCATCCCTGCATTGCCGGGGGAAAACCCGAGCCTACGCTTTTTGATCCCCTCCGCGCCGGAATCGGGACCTTAAACGTACCCCTCACTCTCCGGTCCTGCGAGGTTCAGGAAAATGGTATCATCTGGGCACAATATACGGTTGGCAGAACCTGCGATGAGGTGTCGTAAACCGGCCCCCCTTCCGAAAAGAGATAATCGGGGTATCCCTGGCCGATCTATACGTTATTCGAGATCCCAGAGGACTGCGCGTTCGCAAAAATACGTAAACAACCGTTCCGCCCAGTCAAGAGCGCTGGGATCGCTGCTGTACATATCGGCAGAACTGTCATACACATCGGGGCTTTTCTTGTTTAAGCCAAGAGAGAGATGTTTGTCCGTCACCGTGATTCCCAGATGGAGCGGTTCGCGGACCATCCAGACTTTAAAATGCCGGTACGGTTTGAGTTTTCGTATTTTGCCGGCAAAGGGCTCCTGCGCCAGACCTTCGGCAATAGTACGGTTTACGACAAGTTCGACAGGTACCCCGGACACAACCCTTTCTGCAAGGACATCGGCGATCTCGGTGCTCATTACCGAGGAGATGCCGTGGATATATTTTGCCTCCTTTAAAATGTTGACAAAATGGGTGTATACGTGGAACATATTATTGGTTGTATCGAACTTCACATCCGACCCGATGAGATCCCCGATCTGATAGAGGAATGATTCCGGGATTCCCTCAATGT
Organism: Methanoregula sp.; assembly: GCA_028705545.1. Classification (GTDB taxonomy): domain Archaea; phylum Halobacteriota; class Methanomicrobia; order Methanomicrobiales; family Methanospirillaceae; genus Methanoregula. The sequence continues at coordinate 11,231 of JAQWDG010000001.1, forward strand.
CGTGAGTCGACCAGAATTCCTGGTGCCGGGCAAATTCACCCATGGTCATCACCAAATCGCCAATCTTGGTGGCAAGGATCCTGCCGGGTGGAGTGATGTAGTACCCATCCGCCCGCTGTTCTATGAGCGCGAGGCGTTCGAGACTCCGGATCTTGGGGATGATAGCCTGTGAGACGCTTCCGGTTACATCACGAAGTTGTGAGAGCTGGCGGGGACCGGAGGCAACCGAGAGGAGGATCTGGATCTTCAACCGTGACGAGAACAGGGATTGGACCTGTTTGTAGGTGGTATTGTAAATATCCAGTGGCTCCATGTTCGTACGGTTTACTAATAAGTATTTAGCCTTTAACTTTTTTTCATTTTCCTCACACATATGCGATCTCTAAAAAAAAACGCAGTTTTTGGCCGGTTATACGGCTAAAAACACGGTCACTGTTGCAATCCCCAGTGCAAATCCTATATACATCCCGTCAGATGCCCCGTCGGCGATGAAGCTGATGAGGCCGGGCCTGTCTGACAGATAAACACACAGGTGGGAATAGATGTTTGCTGCAACAAGAAGGAGTGTAACCGACAACGATAGATATACGGCGCTGTAGAGTACCAGCGGAACCCCCAGGAAAAGGAGGATTACCGAAAGGATCCTTCTTGTGCCAGCCTCTCCAAAGAGAACCGGGATCGTGCACACACCCGCTTGTTCATCACCCCTCCTGTCCCGGATATCCGGCAGCAGCGATGCCATGATACCCCACAGGAAAAAGAGCACAAATGCGACAACGGTTTTGGAATCCGGAATCCCCTGGTTCATATACACCGGCAGCAGTGCAAGCAACGTTGCCCATGCAAACCCGACGGTGATATTTTTCATTGCCGGGATCTCTTTTAACCGGTGATATCCGCACCATTTCGGGAGGCACCGGAAGCTGTACAGGAACCCGCAGATGAATGGGGCCAAGGTAGCAAGGACACTCAGCGGTCCCCCGGTGGCTGCGAGACAGAGTGCACCGGTAAGTGCGAGGAGAGCCCCATAGAAGAGGTAACTCTCGTATCGTTTGGTAAAAGCGAACCTGTCCTGCCGGTTTACCGCGTCTTCCTCCTCATCGGTTTTCCGGTTCAGGTTATATACAGAAAACGCGGTGAAAAATGCAATACCGGCAATGACCGGGCTCCAGGGTACCTGCTGGATGAAACAGGATACATAGGCCATTGCAACGCATTCGAAACACAGTACCAGCGAGCTGAATACAAGGAAATCGTACAGGGTAGCGATCCTGTTTATCGTGTTTTCGAGGTACCTCCGGAAGAGTTCCGTACCCTCCGGCACATTCTCGCATGCTGAAAATGTCATACGCAGAAACATCGCAAAAAGAGTTCACATTCGTTCTGACACCGAATGTTAATCGCAGCGATGAACTGGAAATCTCGTGATAAATATGTCGATAAACCGTAAATGGTATCCCTGAGTGTGCAGGCCTCTGGGCGCACTCCGGCAGTGGGGGAAAGCAGGTCTCATAATGCAATTATGTATTATTGGAGGATCCTGCACACCCCGTCACACTGTGCCTGGTGAGAACCCTGTCGTCTTAAACCGGCAAGGACGAAAAATGAACGATGAAACCCCTGAAAAGGCTGAGATTTTCCGGCACCTTCTCCTTGCAGGAGATCTGTTAGCACACCATGCTTCCGATGAACAGGGCAGGACTATCAGGGATCTGTTAAAACAGTCTGGAATAATCCTGAATCAGTCCGATTTCCAGGTATTGGACCGGTGCACTATAGGGACTTCACGGATCATGATCCTCAGGTACATGCTGGATTATATGATCAGTGAAGATGCTGCGGGAAAACGGATCCGGGTCGAGGGGACTGTTGCTTCAGAAAGGGATTATCAGGGTAACACCCATATACGGATTCTTTCCCGCCCACTTTCGCCTTACCCGGCATCGGGGATCGTCCAAAGCGGGTCACTCACGGTCAAGAGCAACCCATAATGCCGTCGGATTGGTTTACCCGCCGGAGAAAAACGGTTTTTTCACGGAAAAAGGGCGTGTTGGCAGATCATTTTCCCGCTGGGATTTCCTCTTTTGCCTGCCGTGCCGGGCAAAAGTTGCAGATGGAGAAAAAAACCTCCTTTTCCCGGTCCCGGATCAGGCAGTAACAGGCATCCCCCCGGTCTTCTACGGTAAACCCTCCCGGGAATGGCATCCCGACCGGGTGACCGGGTTTTTCGAGAACAAACATCGTGAACGCTGCCATGAGGTAATAAAAGAGCCGGTGTCTCGGGGAATAAGCAAAGGGAGTTCTCTCTGCATGCTCGTCCCAGCTAAAACAGCCCTCCGGGATCATTGCACAGAATTTATCGAAAGTCTCCCGGTCACGGATAGGTGACGTCAGTTTCCGGAAAGCGCCCGTGCGGTGCATCAGAAGCAGACGGTGGTGTGCCCCGAAGATCTGCTCGGTGAAGTACGGGCGGACTCTGGCCCGGTACGGCTCGGGCAGGTTCTCGACTTCGGTATAGAGCTTCCCGCCCAGTACCTGGAGATCGGCAAGTGTATAATCGCCTGCGGTCCGTGCGATGCATTCCCCCAGTTCTTTTTTCGTTGTTGCTGCTGCAAGGGACCGGGCCACCGATAAAATGTATTCCCGATCCTTTGGAGAAGGTGATTTTCTGATCGTCATGGTTTTACTGTTGTTCCGGATCGGTTGTATGCCCGGGACGCTTAATAATATGCAGTCAGTACCGTTTTTTAACAATATTATTGAGTGGGAGGGCGTTCTATCCCCTATGCGATGGACTCTCGTTACCGGGCTCCTTGTGCTTGCTATTCTTATATCCGGCTGCACCCGGCACAAACCTCTCCGGTAACACCAGTTGTCACGCAATCTGTCGAGGTCTTTACACCGACTACCGCACAGACTACGGTTGTTGCCGACGGGATGATGCAGATCAACGTGACCGCAACGCAGAGCGGCCATGACGTCATTGTGACCTATAACGGTGGTGCAAGCGCCGCAAACCTGACGGCACTAAAAAATCACTGTTTACAACCAGAACGGCCGGGTGGTGAGATGCACAATGGAGAATCCCAAACCCGGGGATGTCTATACTTTCCCCTATCCTGGAACGCCCGACCCCGACAACGAGGACGTGATCGGTGTCTTTAACGGGGATATCGAACAGACCGTGCTTCTCACCGGTGTCTGACCCCCGACCGGTTAAACTCCTTTTTTTCGCTTACGGTAATATACCTGAAAAAGGGCGGGCGGGAGTTATCCCCATCCGTTTAGTTCGGTCACCATACTGCCTTCGGATGAACCATACTGCATCCTGATAAACCCGGGTACACCGGGCGCTGTCCAGTAATACACGGTCTGTCCGTTGGAAGTCACCGCATATTTTGAAGCGGTCGCATAGGTGCCTGAGGGAACGGTAACCGTTTCCGTCCCGACATAGGTGAACTGGACATCGGACTTGACATCGCTCGGATTACTCTGCTGCTCCTGCGAACCCGACGACGAACAGTCCATGGTCATTCCTCCCGAAGGCATACCCTCACCCTCGATTCGCATGGTGCACGTTCCGGACTTGGTATATTTCAGGTACATTGTGGTGGTCTGTCCGCTGGATGTTGTAACTGATTTGTATTCCATCCAGGAATAGTCCGGGGCAGATCCGAAGATATTTGCTCCGGAGATGGCCGACCCCGTTGATCCGGTTGCGGTCTGGGCCGGGGATGCAGCAGTTGATCCGGAAGTACCGGAGGATGTAGTCGACGGAGAACTGGTACATCCGGCAACGACTGCTGCGGCTATCATACACAGTGCAATAAGAACAGATACATACGTGTTTTTCATCATTACACCTCACAAAGATCAGGGTTGGACCCGGGCAACCCCTGTGTTTTCATAAAACAGGCATTCCGGGGATGACCTCATGTTTCATTTTATTTTTATTAATTGTATCGAATTGTGGCTCAAGTATATATGTGGTATTTATCGGTATCTTGAAAAGGAAGCGGAAAAGATACCTCCCTTGTCATGATGTCCCGCGAAGGTAATCCGTTTGCACGAATTCTGGTCCTGTTTCTTGCAGTAACGATTACTGGTATCGGTATACCCTCAGCCGCTACACTTGTCCTTACCGGCCAGTCGTTTGCTCCCGTTCCGCCTCTTGCTTTCGGTGACAGAGAGCATGCCGCAGTTACGGTTGCCGTCCTGCCTTCAGGGGATACGACATTTACCCAGACGCACACGCTCCAGATGCAGACAGGCCTGTCCGATGCCCGATGGGACATCCGGGTCATAGCAAACGGCCGCCCGGCTGCACAGCAGTCTGCATCCGGCACATCGGCATTTGTCAACGGGTATCTCCTCTCCTACCCGGTAACAAGCGATGTTTCGCTTGTGGTGACCATCAACGGGACCGTACCTTCAGGTACCGTTTCTGATGTAACGGTCCTGCAGGTAACCGAACTCGACACCTCCGGGCAACCCGTCCCCGGGAGCAGTATCCTTGTGACCGCTTCGGTCGTATCGCCGTCAGCAGTTCAGACAGAACGTCCTCAGGAAACGCAATCTTCCCTGCCATCGGCACTCCCGTCACCCACGCGGGCCGGTTGTCCCCCGGTGGTATGTCTCGGTGCTGTTATTGCGGGAATGGCACTGTCCGGGTATGCCGGGATGCGTACGTAGCCGGGCTATCTGTCCGTGGGTTCCGTCCGGTGGATCCTGACCGCTGCTGCACAGATCCCTCCCAGTGCAAGGCAGGCACCGATCACCACGAGCCCGGCATTCGTACTCCCGGTAATCTGGGTCAGGCAGCCCATCAGTGTCGGGCCGATGAACCCGCCGGCATTCCCGAGGGAGTTGATGACCGCGATCCCTGCGGCAGCGGTGACCTCGGCAAGGAAGATCGAGGGGAGTGTCCAGAACGGCCCGAACGCCAGAAAGATCCCCATCGTTGCAATAACCAGCAGGGCAAACGCAGCGAGGGGGGTGGAAACAATCCCCGACCCGGCAAGGGCAATCCCGCCCACAAGCGGCGGGAGGGCGGTGTGCCAGCGGCGCTCCCCGGTACGGTCGGAGTGTCGGGACCAGAGGATCATCCCGATACCCGCACATGCGTAGGGAATGATCATCACAAGACCGATGGTAGTATTGGGGAGGCTTGTGTTCATCGAACGGATGATCTGGGGCATCCAGAACCCGAGCCCGTATAAGGCAATCACGAGCATGCAGTAGATGAATGCAAGGTGCCAGACTCTCTTATCGAAAACAACTGACATGAGACCGGTGTGGCCTCCCTGGTATTCGCGCAGGGAGTTCTCTGTTTCAATCTCTTTGGACAGCCACGCCCGCTCCTCCGGTTCGAGCCAGCGGGCGGTTTCGGGCCGGTCTGAAAGGTAAAAGAACGTGACGATCCCAAGGAAGACTGCTGGCAGTCCTTCGATGATAAAGAGCCAGCGCCAGCCGGCCATGCCCAGCCAGTGGACGGAGTCGAGGATCCAGGTCGAAACCGGTGCCCCCACGATTGTTGAGATGGCAAGGGCCGTCATCAGGAGCCCCACGGCTTTTGCCTGTTCTTTGCCGCGGAACCAGTACGTGATGTAGAGGAGGACGCCCGGGAAGAATCCGGCTTCCGCTACCCCGAGGACGAACCGGAGTATGGCGACTTGGAAGGCATCGGTGGTAAAAGCAGTAAACATCACCACGATTCCCCAGCTTACGAGGATCCGGGCAATCCAGATCCGGGCACCGACTTTCTGGAGGATCAGGTTGCTGGGCAGCTCGAAGAAGAGGTAGCCGATAAAGAAGATCCCGGAGAGGAAACCGAAAACCTCGCTTGAGAGCCCGAGCGCACTGTTCATATCGAGCGCTGCAAAACCGAAGTTCACCCGGTCGAGGTACGCGATCACGTAGAGGAGAATCAAAAACGGCAGCAGCCGGACACTCACTTTTTTGATCGTCCGCTCCCCGATATCCCCGCAGGTACCGGAATTCACGTACCTTTGGTTGGCACTTCCCTGCATTATGCCTGCCGGTATGCATCTCCCGCTGTGGTCTTTCGGCATTAACTATACAATACCCGGCA
>JAQWDG010000001.1:17421-47404 GCA_028705545.1 Methanoregula sp.
GTCCGCTCCCCGATATCCCCGCAGGTACCGGAATTCACGTACCTTTGGTTGGCACTTCCCTGCATTATGCCTGCCGGTATGCATCTCCCGCTGTGGTCTTTCGGCATTAACTATACAATACCCGGCACCCCACATGTTTTGCATGGATAATACCGCCGCAGCACTCGCCGCACTCCGGGGTACTACGATACCGGAAAAGATGGCTTCTATTGGAGTCGACAAGGGCCGGATGATCGACATCCGCCACCTCGACGAAATCACCCGGGACTACGGGATTATGATCTACCTGTTTTTCGAAAAGGAACTCGCTACAACCAGGAGCCTTGCAGAGATACAGGAAGAGTTCCGCGGTGTTCCCGAGTACGAGCGGCCCTACGTGCGGGTCGACCGGTTCCTTGCCTTCACAAAAGAGAACGACCCGTCCTTTGCGCAGACCATCGAGGAGTTTCCGCTGATGGTGGAGATTGTGGCCGTCGGGGAAGCAGTAAATCCCGAAACCGGAAAACCCGAACCGTTTGCAACCGGGCTCATGCCCTTTTTGGACGAGTTCGATGTCGATACAGATACGGTCGCATCACACCACGGCCGGCCGCTCTGATTTTTCTTGGGTCGCCCTTCTTAAATCCCGTCCTTGTGAGGAAGGTATGGTAAAAAAGTCCAGTCGGTTTATCTGGCAGTTTGTCCTTGGCCTGGGCTTTCTCTCGGGCATCTGGACCGCGATTGGCCTCGATCCCGAAGACGTGCTGATATCAGCCGCTGGTTTTGCGGTTGATTCATTTTTCCCAAGCCCCCTTGTCAGGTACCTGTTCCTTATCCTGCCGACCATTCTCCTTGCCATTTCGGTTATCGGGGCATACCGAAAGGGAAAAGGCCTCGGCCTGGTCTCGGTCCTCATCGCGTACGGGGCGGGACTTGTTATCCTTGCATCGCCTGTCTGGGGCCTTGTTCTGCTCGCTCTTGCAGCTGCCGTTGGTTACTGTGCAGCGACAAAACGGCGGAAAGGAATAGTATAACCCGGGGAATATATGCAATTTAAATCCCGGTACAACGAAGATTTACGGATATGAGTCTGTTCCCCAAAAAGAATCTTATCTGTTTTTTCGATACTATCGCCCCCAGCAGATATCTCCTAAAATTTCGGAAACTGGCCGTTATTGAGCCGTTCATGGGATACGATATCGCAAGCCGTGGCCGCCTCTCCCACTACGGCAGTTCCGAGCGCAAACAGTTCGCCACATCCTTAAAGAAAATCCGGTCCGAGACCGAGCTGCTCTTAGAAGATATCGAAGCGTACCACATCTACATGGCCGCAAAGATCACCCGAAAGATCCCCGGCGACATCGCAGAGGTTGGCGTCTACAAGGGCGGATCGGCCAAGATCATCTGTTCCGCGAAAGGCGACCGGGCCCTGCACCTGTTCGATACGTTCGCCGGCCTGCCCAAGGTAGACGAAGTGGACCAGGTCTGGCCGTTTTACGAGGGGAAGTTTGCCGCATCCTACGAGAACGTCAAAGCTTACCTTGCGCAGGAAAAAAATGTCCATCTCTATAAGGGGCTCTTCCCCGACACCGCCGGCCCGGTCACGGACAAAAAGTTCTCGCTCGTGAACCTCGACGTGGATACCTACGAGAGCACGAAAAAGTGTCTTGAATTCTTCTACCCCCGGATGAGCCCGGGCGGTGTCATCATCTCCCACGACTACCTGACCGTACCCGGTGTGAGAAAGGCGGTGGACGAGTATTTCATCGACAAGCCGGAACCGGTAGTAGAAACTGCCGCATCGCAATGTATCGTTGTAAAAGTGTAATCCCCCGCGTAAGGGAACAGTCTTTTTTTTATTGTTAAAATTCCCGCCCGTTCCTTTCGTGGAGACGGTCACGTACGAATACTACGATAAAAAAAAGGATTATTCCCTGAAGATGAGAATGCCGAAGACAACCAGCATCAGGCCGGCGAGGAGCACGACGATGCCGATGAGGCCCTCGACAGCAACGATAACCTGGGGCAGGAATGCCCAGATGGCCCAGGCCCCGAGGATCACAAGGATGATACCGACAATCAGCGCAGCGATTCCAGTCTTGTCCATAATCAATACTCCGGATACATCTCTTTAACCGGACCCTATAAGGATTTGCCGTCCGGCAGGTTGTCTGCGTTCGGGCCGGCAGGAATTATGCCGGTGGAGCGCATCGTCAGTCCCGTACAAGTTTGAGGATCTCGACAGGGATCTCCTGTGTATCCCGGGTATGGAAAGCAAACGTGCGTTTTATGGTAAATGTCCCGCTGACCTGTCCGACAACCCTGCCCCTCCCTTTAATATACGCACCGACAAACGGGGTGGAACCGGCATTGAAGATACCGTAGATCACCGGGGCAAGGCCGAGGGCAGCGTCGATGAAGGGGCGGTCGGCATGGACATTCTGTTTCTGGGCGCCAAAGGGCGGGTTCATGACGACCGTGTTGCAGAGTCCGGTCTTTTCGTGAGCTATGGCGATATCTGCATTGACAAACTCCACATCGGCACCGAGGAGTCGGGCGTTCTCCTGTGAGATACGGATTGCATCTTTGTCAATCTCGATACCCCGGACAGTGCTGGCACCAAGCAAGGCAGCACCAATGGCAAGGATTCCGGTCCCGCTTCCGAGATCGCAGACCGTTTTTCCTTCGATGTCGCCCTGCATGAAGGCATCGTAAAGGAGCCGGGCGGCAAGCGGCGCCGGCGTCTGGTACTGTTCAAGGGCTGCCTGCGGCTTTTTGTATCCCGCACATCGCTGGAGCGCGATCTCAAGCTGCCTGAGTTTCATGGGATCTCATCGATGGCGTACTCGTCCCAGGGGCGCACGCCGCAGAGGATCTCGAATTCCTGCGGGGAGAGGACGGGTTTTGGGAACCTGACCTGGTCGTCGTAGGCGAGCCGCGGGCAGGCAGTGTTCACGTAGCAATCGAATCCAAGGTTGAGGAGCTCGTCGGGGCTGACCTCACGCATTGCAACGATCACGGCGCCAGGGGAAAGTGCGGCAAGCCTTTTGGCAAGCGCCTGGCGTGCCTGCCCGGATTTGGTGCTCAGGATGATACCGACCATCTTTGCCCCGCGTGCCCTCTCGATCACCGCAAAGCGCCGGCGCATGAGGGTCTCGGCACTGACTTCCTGTGCTGTCCCCGTCAGGGGGTCGAGCGCCACCACCCGGGCCTTTGTTGCAAGAGCAATTCCTATCGGGTGAAAAACGCCCGTACCCACAAAGAGGATCGCGGGTGCCCCGGTGGATTTTGCCGCGGCAAAACTGCACCCGAGCACCTGGCCCCGGAGCGGAGTTCGGCCCGCCCCATCACTGACACGGACCTCGTATCCCCGGGATGAAAGGAATGTCTCCATAGCAGGCACAAGGTGGGCGTGCTGGACGGTCGTAACAAGGCCCACCGTTTTTTCCGGTAGGAGCGGCAGGGCTTTTTCAAGGATGGAAATATCGAAGTCTACAGCCCAGGGAATAAAAATGACATTCCTGCGGTTGTCCACCGGCGCATGGCCGAAGTGCACAAGCACATCTGCACCGCCGGAAAGGGTATCGAGGGCAAGATCGCAGGCCCCATAGCAGGGATCACCGCTCACGATCACCTCAAAGCCTGCGGATTTGAGAGCAGCGGCAGTTTCGGCCGCCTGCCGTTTCAGGCCCTCGGGGAACTGGAGGGCAACCTTCTTTGCCCCGCGTGCGCCAAGCTGCGATACCAGATCAGATATGTCGTTCAACGACATGCACCTTGTCGTCGACCTCGATTTTTACGAGCGACTTGTACGGCCGGCCGATATCCGGGTTGCCCCGCTGGATTACGATGCAGACGTCCTTTACCTCGGCGCCAGCGATATCGAGTGCGGCAAGCAGGGCTTTCATCGTCCCCCCGGTGCTCACGACATCGTCGACGATGATCACGCGGTCGCCCTTATAGACGCCATTCAGGTACAGCTCCCCTTTCGAGTAGCCGGTCTTCTGGTGGACGGGGATCTCGTGCGGGAGTTTGTACTCGCGCTTGCGCATGACGACCATGGGGATATCGGTCATCACCGAGAGCACGGAACCGATATGGATACCCATTGCCTCGACGACCACGATCTTGTCGACACCGTTTAAATCGAGGACCTTGATCATCGCGCTGCACACGTCCCGGAGAAGTGCCGGTTCGACAACCGGTACCCCGTCGGTGATCGGGTGGATGAGGTAGTTGTATTCGCCCCGTTTTACCATCGGGCAGGTTTCAAGCGATTCTATGAGTTTCTCTAACATTGCATATCACCAAAATCTGAAAGGAACGCTTCGATCCGGTCCGCTGTTACGTGCGGCATGCAGACGATCCGCATGTGGCCCGCCCGGGTCCAGGAGACCCTCCAGGGCGCCGGAGCCTTGTCGCAGACAAACGTTGCAACGTTCACGTCGGGGTTCGCTGCGGGTTGTATGCCGTATGTTTCCATGCCGGCGATCAGGCGCCGGGTATTTTTCATACACCCGGCAACGATGGCCTTCATGCCCTCGGTGCCGAGATAATCGAGCACGGCAAGTGCCCCAACGACCGGGGCCCCCGGCCGGGTGCCGGCAAGAGTGTACTCTTTTTTCACGGTCAGGTAGGGGGTGTCGATGTTGAGCGCATCGAGCATGTCCGGCTCCCGGGTCAGGAGGCACCCGGCCGGGATCGTGCTCATGCCCATCTTGTGCGGGTCGACGGCAATGGTCGTTACCCCGGGCAGGGAAAAATCGAAGGGAATGGGTTTGTCGAGGAAGGGGATCACCATGCCCCCGAATGCCGCGTCCACGTGGAAGAAAATGTCGTTTTGGGCGGCAACCTTTGCAAGGTCACCTATCGGATCGACCATCCCGTACTCGGTGGTCCCGGCAACGGCGACCAGCGCTATCGTGTTCTTGTCGATGAGCTCTGCCGCTGTATCGGCGTGGATCCGTTTGTCGGGGCCGAGCGGCACGCTACGGGTCTCGACACTCAGGATATCGCAGGCCTTCTTGAAGGAGAAATGAGCCGATTGGGGGACGATCACATTCGGGGTTTTCGTGTGGCAGAGGGCTTTTGCAAGCCGCATCGCCTGGATATTGGACTCCGTTCCCCCGCTCGTTGCATATCCCCCGGCATCGGGCTTGTGAAAGAGCGTGCCAAAGCGCCGGATGAGGAGCTGTTCCAACGATGCTGTACCGGGAAAGAGGCCGGGATCGCCCAGATTGGTTTCCAAAAACATCGCGTGTGCCCGGGCGGCTATCGGGTGCGGGAGCGTACACATGGAACTGAGAATATACCTGTGGTCAATATCCTCCTTTTTTTTGGAGGCCAAAAAGGAGAAGAGGTCGTCTTCCGTACAACCGTTACTCAGCATCGCGGTTTCTCGCAGCTTCAAGGATGATGCGTTTTTCGGTCTTTGCAACCGCTTCGCGGATCTTTGCAATGGCATCGATATTTGCAGAGATACTGGTGATCCCGTGTTCTACGAGCCAGACCGCCATCTTGGGGTCGGAGCCTGCCTGCCCGCAGATCGAACACTCGACACCGTACTCCCGGCACTTCTGGATCGCGTTGTGGATCAGGGTAAGGACCGCCGGGTGGCGGGGGTTGTACATATCGGCCACGTTCTCATTGTTGCGGTCAATGGCGATCGTGTACTGGATGAGATCGTTTGTACCGAATGAGGCGAACTTGATGTCGGCCTGCAGGAATTCCTCGATCATAATAGCGCTCGCCGGGATCTCGATCATGATACCGAGTGCCACGTTCTCGACATCGACGCCCCAGTTTGCCATCATCGCTTTTGCCTGGGTGAACTGGTCCGGGTGGGAGACCATCGGGAACATAACCCCGAGGTTCTCGTAGCCGGCCTTCCAGAGGCGCTTGAACGCCTCGACCTGGAGCCGGAACTGCTCGGCGCTCTGGAGGTCGCGGCGGATGCCGCGCCAGCCGAGCATCGGGTTGTGCTCAATGGGCTCGCTCTCACCGCCGGCCATGTTCCGGAACTCGTCGGTCGGTGCGTCGAGCGTCCGGACCCAGACGGTTTTCCCCGGGAAAGCGTCGAGCACGATCTTGATGCCGTCGTAGAGTTCCTTCACGAACTCCTCTTCCTTGTGGTTGGCGATGAACCAGCCGGGGGTCTTGTTGAGCCCGAGGATGAGGTGTTCGATCCGCAGGAGACCGACTCCGTCTGCACCGGTCGCCGCCGCCCGGGCTGCTGCCTCGGGGATGGAGACGTTGACCTTCACGCTTGTTGCCGTGACGACCTGGGCTGCACCGGCAACAACGACCGGTGCCGCACTGCCAGCCTTTGCCTGTGCTCCGCCGCCCACCGCGCCTTCATACACAAGGCCGAGCTCGCCGTCGACGGTGACAAGCTGGCCGTTTTTGAGCTGCTGGGTTGCCGTCTTTGTCCCGACAACCGCGGGGGTGCCCAGTTCCCGCGAAACAATGGCTGCGTGACAGGTCATGCCGCCCTCGTCGGTTATGATAGCGGCGACTTTCCTCATTGCCGGCACCATGTCCGGGTTGGTCATACGGGTAACGAGGATATCGCCCTCTTTTACGGATCCCGTGTCCTTTGCCTCCCGGATAATCGCGACTTTACCGGATGCGATACCCGGCGCCGCACCCTGTCCCTTGATCAGGATTTTTGCATCCTTGCTCTGTCCAGACATGCCCTTTCCCTCTTTCTTACCGATGGTGGTGATCGGCCGGGACTGGAGGATATAGATCGTCCCTGCCACAATGCCCCATTCGACGTCCTGCGGAACCCCGTAGTGGTTCTCGGCGATCTTCCCGTACATCGCCAGTTTCTTTAGTTCCCCGTCCGAGAGCACCCGTGCGTCCTGCCGGGCCGCATCGACCGGGACGAGTTTCGTACCGTGGGATCCGTCGGGGATGATCTCCACGTTCTTGTTGACAACAGTCACTTCGGCGATTGTTTCCGTCCGCTGGTCGAAAACATAGTGATCGGGAGAGACCGAACCCGAGACAACCGCTTCGCCAAGGCCCCACGACCCTTCAATGATTGTGAGCGGTTCACCGGTGATCGGATGGGAAGTGAACATGACCCCTGCCTTTTCCGAATGGACCAGCTGCTGGACCACGACCGCGATGTTGACCGTGCTCTCCTCGAATCCCTGTTTTGCCCGGTAGTAGATTGCCCGGGCGCCGTACAGGGACGCCCAGCAGTTCTGGACTGCGGCAAGGAGCGCAGCTTCGCCCCGGATATTGAGGTAGGTCTCCTGCTGGCCGGCAAAACTTGCATCCGGCAGGTCTTCAGCGGTGGCACTCGACCGGACGGCAACGATGAGGTCCTTTTGCCCCATCTTCCCGTAAGAGGCTTTGATATCGCTCTGGATTGCCTGCGGCATCGTTGCCGAGGTCACCATTGCCTTGATGATATCTGCGGCCTTTTCCAGGGCCTCGTTATTCTCCACATCGAGGTTATCCGAAACCTTGAAGAGTTTCTGGTCAAGGCCGGTCTCGACCAGGAACCTGCGGAAGGCCTGGGCGGTAACAACAAATGCCGGGGGTACCGGAAGACCGATAGAGGCCATCTCGCCAAGGGACGCTCCCTTGCCGCCGACCGATGAGATGTCCTCCTTCCTGATCTCTTCGAGCCATAGAATATTGGGCACATCTTTCATGCTCGCACCACTTACTAATCTCTTCTCTCCCCTGTTTAAGTATTCTCATCCGTCGCCAGCGGTCGGCGGATTACGCCGGCGGGGTGCCGGGTTTTGTGGAGTTTTTTTCGGACATAGGGAAGAATAACCCTGATTAGGTATTGCGCAGATATTGTATGGGTTTTTTATGGCAAACGCACGAGTGCTCGTCAGCGATCCGCTGGCGGAAGAAGGGCTTGCGATCCTTAAGGAGGCCTGCGACGTCGATGTAAAGACGGGCCTTAAAGAGGACGAGCTCTGCGGGATCATTGGCGAATACGACGCCCTGATCGTCCGGAGCGGTACCGAAGTGACGGCAAAAGTGATTGCGGCCGGCAAACGCCTCAAATTTATCGGGCGTGCCGGTGTCGGTGTCGACAACGTCGATATGGATGCGGCAACAAAACAGGGTATCATCGTGGCAAACGCTCCCGAGGGGAACACCCTTGCCGCAACCGAACACACGATGGCGATGATGCTTTCGCTTGCACGGAACATCCCCCAGGCAACGGCGAGCTTAAAGAAGAAGGAATGGAAGCGCTCCAGGTTCATGGGCGTGGAGCTCAACGAGAAGACGCTCGGTATCGTCGGTTTCGGTCGGATCGGGCGCGAAGTTGCCAAGCGTGCGAATGCAATGGACATGAAGTGCGTCGCCTACGACCCGTTCATCTCCAAGGAACGGGCGGCCCAGCTGGGCGTAAAGGTCATGACCATCGACGAACTCTTTAAGGTCGCCGATGTGATCACGGTCCACACACCGCTCATCAAGGAGACCAAGCACGTCATCAATGCAAAGACCATTGCAACGATGAAAGACGGCGTGCGGCTCATCAACTGCGCCCGCGGCGGTATCATCGACGAAAAGGCGCTCTACGATGCGCTCAAGAGCGGCAAGGTTGCCGGCGCAGCGCTCGATGTCTTCGAGACCGAGCCGCCCCTTGAATCTCCGCTCCTTACGCTCGACAATGTGATCGTCACCCCGCATCTCGGGGCGAGCACGGTCGAAGCACAGAAGAACGTGGCGATCTCGGTAGCAAAGCAGTGGGTCGAGGTCATGCACGGCGGCTCGGCCAAATACGTGGTCAACGCGCCGATGGTCCCGGCAGAGCAGGCGGAGATCCTCGAGCCGTTTGCCGAACTTGCGGAAAAAGTGGGTCGGTTTGCGATCCAGACCGTTGAGGGACGTCTCTCCTCGGTCGAATGCACCTATGGAGGGGAACTTTCTGCTTATGCGGGAAGCATGAAGTACGTCACCCGGCTTGCCTTAAAGGGCCTGCTCGACCCGATCCTCCAGGTGCCGGTCAATATCGTCAACGCCGAGTTCGTTGCAAAAGAGCGCGGCATTGCGGTCAGCGAGACCGTAACCGAAGAGTCCCACGGATTCAAGAACCTGATCACGATAAAGATCAAGACCGACAAGACCGAGATGACCGTGAGCGGCTCGGTATTTGCAAAAGGCCGCAGCCGGATTGTCTCGGTCGACCAGTACACGATGGATCTCATCCCTGAAGGGTATGTCATTGTCTCCAAGCACATGGACAAGCCCGGCGTTATCGGCCGTGCATCCACGATGCTCGGGAAGCACAACATCAATATCGCCGGCATGCAGGTCGGCCGGGTCACCCCGGGCGAAGCTGCCCTGATGGTCTTAAACGTGGACAGCGAAGTGCCCGAGGACGTGATTAAGGAGTTCAGCTCGCTTGAGGGTATCTTCTCCGCGAAGTTTGCCAGGATTTCCGATAAGACAATCTAACTTTTTTTACCCGGTATCCCCAATATTCCCCCGGGAATGCGGGCAGTATTCAGGTCGGGACGATCGGGGTTTTGTCCGGTTGTTTTTAGGATTAAAATGAGAATTTTTACGAGGAGTGCCGTCTCCTGCCCGTGGGGGGTCACGCTGAAAATGGTATGACCCCCCCTTTTTTTAGGGAACCGGTTCGGGCCGGATCGCGCTGTTTTTGCAGTGCATTCAGGTCCGTTCCGATCAAGACCGAATGTGCCATTTTACCCCGTGAAACCCGGTGCGGTGTAGGTGGACTGTGTCCCTTGGATCCCAGACAAAAATTGTGTCGGGAGGTCCCGGTAAAAACAGGTGTGACCCCCCCACCATGATCCGGGACTTTAGGAAATATCCGCGTACCCTTTTCTGACGTGAAAACGCCCGGTTTTTGCTCTTGAAAACGACCGTACAGCAAAGGGGGGGTCACACCGTTTTTGATGCGACCCCCCCTATTGGGTGACTGTGCGGATCCGGCGGACCCGCAATGAAAAACCGTTATGACTTCCGTTTCTGTTTCAGGGGGTTTGCCGGGAAAAGCGTTGGGAAAAAGAGTGAATGTTGGTTTTTAGGACATCAGTCCTGATTTATGCCTCTTCGTACACCTTTACGGGTACTGGCAGGATAGCCGGGCGCTCATCGGTCATGATATAGGTATACCCCATCACGTGTACGAGGTATTCGAGGTACCCTTTGGCAAAATCCGAGAGCCCTTCGTGCCGTGTGGCAAAGATCAGGATATGGAACCACTGTATGATCAGGCAGATCGTTGCAATGATGCCGTACACGCATGCTACGATGGCGATCAGGATCCAGTAAGCAATACGGACGAGCAGTTCAAAACGGCTCGACTCGCGCCTGAATGTGAAGAGCTGTACAGGGGCCGGGGACGATCCTTCGGTCATAATGATCCAGCATGGGGTAGCGGTGGATAAATAATGGGCGGGTATTTCTGGTCCGATTCCAGCCGGATTGCGACCGCGTTTACACTATTTTTTAATAATAGGATGACAGATGTTATAGAGCATCATCCCTATGGGGGCTCGTGGTCTAGTTGGCTATGACGTCGCCTTGACATGGCGGAGGTCCTGAGTTCGAATCTCAGCGGGCCCATCTCTTTCTTTTGTTGTTTTGTCGATAATTCCCGAATCGGCCGGTATCTGCATCCGGCAACAGCATATTAAAGGCAGACCGTCCAGAACCATTAACGATGGCAAAAGGCGGTAAAAAGCAGCCGTTTGTATGCCCGAAGTGCGGGTACGCCGACGGTGTGTTTCATTCGGTCTGCCCGTCCTGCGGGCGCCCGTTTGTCCGGGACTATACGGATACTCAGGTCCACCCCCGGGATCCGGATCTTACCGGTGTGGTCACGTCCCCCTTCTGGGCGCGGGTTTTCCTCGTACTGCTCCTGTGTGGTATAGGGACCGGGCTGTTTCTCACGTTCCGTCCGGTTCTTGGACTATAACCAGAATCCGGGTACCCTGATGCACGTTCTACGGTTGCAGGCGTACCGGGAAACGGGTACGTGAGGGTGAATGGGGGAGTGCTTACTCCCGGTACATCAGCCAGATTGCGTACAGCATCGAGACGCATGCGATAAACAGGATCCAGGCGTGGATGCCGGACAAGCCATACTCAAAGACGATACGGATCACGTCAAAGAGGGCAAACAGAGCAAAGGTCAGGGCAATGAACCACCCGTACACCTTCTTTTTCCGTGTGGCGATCAGTACTGCAACTACTACGACCGCATATTCGATGAGAATGGCAAGGATCTGGATAATGTCGGCGATCTCCATGTCTCGATCTGGGGGGCCGGCTCATATCAGCATTGCGGCGTGTATCGGTTTTCCACGATCCGTGAAGGTACCCGCTACGCCCGTCAGCGGCAGTGCTGCCCCTGTTTTTCAACGTAGTGCTGGTGGTACTCTTCTGCCCGCCAGAATGCCGTTGCAGGAACGATCTCCGTGACTAGGGGACGGCAAAATTTCCCCGACCGGACAAGATTGTCACGCGACTGGACTGCAAGGCGCTTCTGTTCCGCGTTGTGGTAGAAGATCACCGACCGGTAGTTCGACCCGATATCCGGGCCCTGCCGGTCTTTCTGGGTCGGGTCGTGGATCGACCAGAAGACCGCGAGCAGGTCGCTGTACGATATCTCGTCGGGATCGTACAGGAGCCTTACTACCTCTGCATGCCCGGTTCTACCGGTGCAGACCTCCTCGTACCGGGGGTGGGGGACGGTACCCCCGGCATACCCTGCCTCCGTGGATATAACTCCCTTAACTTTCCGAAACGCTTCTTCCACACCCCAGAAACACCCGGCCCCGAAGGTGGCGGTTTCCGGGTCGCTGATGGAAAATGCCATGCTGGTATCTTGGATAAATACTCCCAGATATGTGTTACGAATGGGGATCGATCCCTGTGGCAACTCTCATAATCGATAACGACACAACATCCTTTTGCGAGTGGGCGGTTTTATAAAAAGAGGGCGCCGTCCCTGCGTGGAACCCCTGGAATGCGGATCTTGTTTGTCGTTTGCGGTGAAGGGCTGGGCCATTCATCGCGTTGTATCCACCTCGGCCATTACCTCGAACAGCACGGGCATTCCGTCAGTTTCGTGGCATATGGGAAATCGTACGATTTTTTCCACGACCATGGCTGCATCAATGTCTATGAAGGTATCCGGGAGGTCTGCCTGGAGGGGACGAACGGCTTTTTCTCCCTGAAAAAAACACTGCTGTGTTCGAAATGGATCCCCTTCGATCTTGTCCGTTCCGCGCTGCGCGTCCGCCGGCTGATCATGGAGCAGAAGATCGACTGCGTTGTCTGCGACACCATGTACGGCGGGGTGATGGCAGCCCGGTTCCGCAGGGTGCCGGTGATTTTTATCACCAACCAGAACCGGTTTGCCGGCCCCGGGGGGAAGATGAACCCGGTCTGGGACATCTTGAATTTCCTGATCCGACGCTATCTCTGCCTTACCGACACGATCATTGTCCCGGATTTCCCGCAGCCGGATACCGTGAGCGCTTATAACCTTTTTATCCCGGGACACGAGCGGAACCACTACCACTTCACCGGCCCGTTCCTTGACGTGGATCTTACCCGGTACCAGTTCTCCGGGGAAACGATCTTTACCAGTTTCGGAGGCGAGCCCTACAAGCTCCCGCTCTATCTCCTGCTCAAAAAGATTGCCGATTCGAGAAAGGATCTCCTGTTCGATGTGTTTTATACCGGGGCAAACCTTCCCCCGTCATCGGATAACTTCCTCTCCCACGGGTACGTGCCCAACCTCTACGAGCACCTGGCAAAGGCGCGGATCGCAATTGTCCACGGGGGACTCACCACGCTGCATGAAACCCTGCTCTTTGGCAAGCCGGTACTCGTGATTGTCGATCCGGGTCATCCCGAACAGCAGAACAATGCACAGCGGATTGTCGATATGGGGGCCGGTATTTCCGTAGATGGCCGGACCATCACCCGCGAGATCCTCGAGCAGAAAATTGCCGAGACCCTTGCCCTGCCGGTCCGCAACCGGGAAGAGTCCCTGGGAAAGATCGCGGGCAGGAAGAACGCAGCGGAGATCATCGAGACCGTGGGGTCGCGCAGGCAGAAACATCTCTGGCCGATCATCCACCGACAGTGAGGAGAAGGCATGGGCATTTCCGAAGAGATACGGCACATAAAACCCGGGGAGGAGCTGCACCGCTGCCCGGCCTGCGGGTACGAGTACGGGTTCCATACCTCATTTTTGAGCGTGAACGCCGGGAGTGACGGGAAGGAGAGCCCGGTGAAGTCCACAAAGCCTCTCTACCGGGTGATCCTGATCTGCCCGGAGTGCGGGGCGCGGTTCGATATCGGCTGGCGGGTCTCGTTCTGCGAGGAAGAGAGCCCGGTGGTCCGGACAACCGTGCTGGTGCGGTAAACCCGCGGGCATCTAAAAAAAACGAAAAAATGCCGATGCAGTGTATCCAGTGCAAGGGAAAGGGGCTGTGCGGTCTTCCCGTATGCCCCATCACCCGCCGGTTCCATGCGCAGGCCGATATAAAACTCTCGGCAAGCTACCAGGGAAGCGCCCCGTCGGTCTTTGTGGGGAGCGCCGGGTATCCCGATGTACGGGGTGGGCCGCTTTTAGTCAGCGACTCCGATCATCCCCCGGACTGGCTGGCTAAAAACTTCGGGATCGATGAGATCGTTGGGATCCGCGCCCGGACGATCCGGGGAAAGTCGCCGGCCCGGCAGTTTACCGGCGGCCTGCAGGAGATCGCGCTCTCCGCAAAACCGCTTGATGTCGATGTGGCTTTTACGCGTCCGGTTGCCTTTTCGCTTGCCTTTGACGGGACGGTGGCCCCGGTGGGACTCTCGGGGGATGTCCAAAAGCTCGACGTGGTCGGCAGCGCGAGCGTTGCCCGGGTTGTGGACCGGGTCACGTCCGATACGGACCTCGGGGCAACCGGGGCCTGCATCGAACTTGTGCAGGGCGGCACCGATGTGTACGGGATCGCAAAGCTGATGACCGCGGGACTCCTCGGGCGGCGCCGGCACCTCGTCCCGACCCGCTGGGCGATCACGGCGGTCGACGATACGGTCTCCACGTCGCTCAAGCAGGGGATCGCCCGGCTGTCCCCGATAGACGAATACCGGGTCTTCTCCGGGGAACTCTTCGGGAACCGGATTGTCTGTATCCTCGCCCCCGGCGACTGGAAGTACGAGATGATCGAGGTCTGGGGTAAGCAGACGCTCTGGGCCGGGGACACCGAGGCGATCGTGCAGGACCGTGAGGGAATGAAAAAACAGGGGTATTCACCGATCTCCGGTGCCTACTACTCGGCCCGGCTTGCCGTGGCGGAATACCTCACCGGGATCCGGCGCTCGGCCCGGGCGATCGTGATCCGCCACATCACAAGTGAGTACTGGGCGCCGCTCGGTACCTGGGTGATCCGTGAGGCTGCACGGAAAGCGATGTCGTCGCCATACGTGCCGTGCGAATCGCTCGAAGTGGCAGTTCGCGCTGCATCTGCCCGTATCGGTTTCCCGTACTGGCAGGAGCACAGCACGCTCATCCCCGAGCTGCGCACGCAAAGGACGCTTTTCTCGTTTTAGGGCGTTATCCGGTATAGGCCTGCGCAGATTTCGACTGCCTGCTGTACCTTTCCTTAATGCTGTCGAGGGTCTCGATCTCGGTGGTGTCCTTGTCGTCCCGCAGCCGGATGAACCGGGGGAACCGGAGGGCAAACCCGGCCGCGTAGGTGGGGCTTACCTGGAGCTCGGCATACCCTACCTCAAAGACCAGTTCCGGCTCGAACTGCACTTCCTTTCCTGAACGCGAGATCACGGTATCCTTGAGCAGCTCGTAGACCTCTGCGAGCTGCCCGTCGGAAAACCCGGTTGCTACCCGGGAGAGAGGAACAAGTTTCCCCTGGTCCTGGCAGGCGACTAAAAACGACCCGAATACGTGTGCCCGTTTTCCTTCGCCCCATTCTGCACCGACAACCGCCAGATCGAGCGTATCCACCTCGGGCTTGATCTTGATCCAGTTCTTCCCCCGCTGGCCCGGGGTGTAGGGAGAGTCGCGGACCTTGATCATGATCCCCTCGTGGCCGGCGGCAAGCGCATCGTTGTAGGTTTTTTCAATGATGGCCTGGTCGCCGCTTACCACCTGCGGGGCTACGAACTCCTGCACGACAAATTCCAGTCTCTTCCGGCGCTCGGAGAACGGGATGTCGATCAGGTTTTCTCCGTCGAGGTAGAGGATATCGAAGACGTTTGGCACCATACGGATCGCCTCTTTTGCCTCGGCGATATCGTGCCGGCGCCGGAACCTGCGGAGCACGGACTGGAAGGGCATGGGCCGGCCGTCTTTTATTGCAATTACTTCCCCGTCCAGGATGACATCGTGCGTGGTTGCGCCGTCCAGAAGGGCGATCACATCCGGGAGTGCTGCGGTTACGTCTTCGAGACGGCGGGAATACATCCGCTTCTTTCCCCCTGCTTTATGGAACTGGAACCGCGAGCCGTCGTACTTGTATTCCGCCGCAACCTCGCCGTGCTCCTGGAGCATGTCGGCAATAGCTCCCTGCTGGGCGAGCATCATCCGTAACGGGTGGAAGGGGGTGATCCGGACATCCTTCAGGGCATCTTCCCCGGTTTTTGCCCGTTGTGCTACTTCGCCGAGGTCGTTTATTGCCTGCATTGCGTGCTCGACAAGTGTCGGGTCGACCGAGAACGCCTTTGCTATTGCCTCGCGGACGGTCCCTTCGCCAACGCCGATACGGAGCTCTTCGAGCATGATCCGGGAAAGGTAGCGCCCTTCGAGCGGGGTGGCATCGCCAAGGAGCAGTTTGACCGTGCGCAGTTTCTCCTTCTGGGACGTGGCCCCGCCGCGTGCCGATATTGCGATGAGCTTATTGTACACATCGACAAGTTCGAGATCCTGGTGGGAGAACGATACCTGCGATTTCTTCGTAAGGAACTCTTCCACAACCCTGCCCACATCGCCGCTCCGGTTGATCCGGTCGATCACCGCCTCCTTTTTTACCCCGGCAACGTACCCGATCGCTTCGTACAGGAGGTTCGGGCCGATCCCGAGTTTCTGCGGGCTCCAGTCGGGAAAGATCCTCCCCATGATAAACCGGACAAAGACCGGGAGTTCTTCCGGGGAGAGTGCCGGCAGGGCCCGGCTCACCACATCGATCATGTCGAGCCGGCCGGATATCCCTTCAATCTCCTCACAATACCGGGAGAACTCTGAAAAGAGCATGGCGTTTCTGCTTTCACCTTTGGCGGCATTCGCATTAACATTTTACGTTATCCTGCCTGCCATATCCGGCTGTGGTGATATAAATAAAAGTATTTTTAAGGATTGACCCGATAGTTCTCTAAAAAGTGCAGGTCGTGGCATCAACCCATGGGTGACGAGTGGCAGCCGGAAGCGGTAATCAGGCTGAGACTGGAACGTCTGAAAAAAGAGTTTGTCGAGTATATCGCAGCAAACAGCGGGAAGATCGACGCCAATATCCCGGTCTTTTTCGGCCAGGTCATCGCCTCCCTCGACAAGAACCTGCCGGGCCTCGGCGAGGATCTCTACGACCCGTTCATCGATGCAATGGCATTTGCCGTGCTCGAAGCCTCCAAAAAATCCGAGGATATCCCGTTTGTCGAGAAATTATTCGATTATGCCCTGCGCAACAAGCGCGGGACCCGGAACCGCGCCGTCTACGATATCCTGCTCGGCATGAAGATGATCAATACCGGGAAATATGCCGAGGGCGCCGAGCAGCTCAAAAAGTACCGGTCCGTCGATGCGATCATCTGCCCGGCAATCGCATACTGCTATTTTGTCCTCTCTACCCAGCAGTCGGTAATCGAACGGGGCGCACCGCGCCCCAACGATATGTCGCTTGCCGCCCGCGAGCAGATGATCGAACTCGTCCGGCTCCACCCGCCGATCAACCGGCTCCAGGATTTCGAGATCGCAGAAGACCCCCGGATCAATAAGATCTTCTGGTTTATGATCAAGCAGGCAATAGACTGGTTCCCGAGCGAGCGCGAGTTCATCCGCATCGGCATCGAAAAGGCTGCAAAAGACGGCAGGCGCGATCTCAAGGAAGAACTCCTCAACATCGCTATAGAGCGGTTCTACAACGATATGTACTTCCTGCGCGAGCTCTACAAGCTCAAGCTGGAAAAAAGGGACGCCGGCGGGATCGCCGGGGTCGTCAAGCAGATGACGCAGCAGTACCCCGACGAGATCGAGCCGGTCTATTACGGGATTAAGCTCTCGATCATCACCAGCCGGATGGACACGTATTTCCGGTTCCGGAAACAGGCCGTGGCAAAGAACATCGCCCCGTTTGCGCTCATCCTGCTCGATTACGCGTTCGAGATGATGAGCGGGAAACGTGTCGAGGCATCAGCCTGCATGGACGAGATCAAAAAGCGTGTCGGCCCCCACCATTACTTCGTGACGCTGCTCGAGTATGTGGGGCATGACTTCCAGTCAGACGATGCAAAGAAAGTAAACCGGGCAAAGAAAGCGCTGTTCGATGCTATCGACCAGTACTGTATGAAACTGCTTAAGATCGAAGGAACGTGACGGAAGGAAGAGCGATGAAGAGATCTTTTATCATACCGGGCATACGGATATTCCGGGAGGGATGGTGATGGCAGCGCCAGTACAGGTTCTGGTGGCCGCAGCAAAAACCGCGGAAGCGGATGCACTTGCGGCCGAGGCAGGGAAGGCCGGCTACCGGGTGGTTGCCCGGGCAGCGTCGGGAAAAGAGGCGGTTGCCCGTGCATGCAAAGAGCACCCGGCGCTCGTGCTGATGGACGCCCGGCTCGGTGGCAGTCAGGCAATCCGGGGAGCGATAAAGAAGATCCAGGCCGGCTGCGGCATCCCCGTTGTTCTCGTTGCCCATTCCGATGTTGCCATCCCTGATTTTGGCAGGAGCGCGGTCGTCCCGTACGGATGCCTGGTGCGTCCGTTCGGTCCCCGCCAGTTCCGTGAGGTTACCGGGGCAGCCATTGCGTTGCATTCCCGTACGCAGGCCGGTGTCGATCCCCGGGCGCAGAAGATCGCCCACGATATCAACAACATGCTCAGTTCGGCCCTTGCCAATATCCAGCTCTCCCGCCGTTCATGCCCCCATAAGGAACAGGTGCTGGAGCATCTCGACAACGCGGAGACGAGCGTGCTCCGGGCGCGCGACCACTCGCGCCAGCTCCTCGCATCGGTCGGGACACCGGATACTGCACCGGCGGCAGGACCAAAGAAAACCGGCCGGAAAACCGCGGGCCGGGAAGACAAAAAGAGACCGGCGGCCCGGTACCGGATCCTCCTGATGGACGATGAAGAGTCCATCCTTTCTGCCACGAGCGACATGCTCACCTTCCTTGGTCACGAGGTCACGGTGGCGGAGAACGGCGATCTGGCAGCCACCCTGTACAGGAAGGCCGGGGAGAACGGCTTCCCGTTCGATGCAGTCATCCTCGACATCACCGTTCCCGGGGGAAAAGGGGCCGGTGAGACCCTGCCGCTTCTCAGGAACATCGACCCGCAGGTGCGGGCAATTGTCTCCAGCGGGTACGCCACCCATCCCCTTGTCACGGGGTTTGCCGCGAACGGGTTTGTATCGGCGCTGGTAAAACCCTACGGTTTCAAGGAACTCGAAGACGCCCTGGCCCGGGCCTTCAAAAAATAATTTTTTCTCGGGGTCAGAGCCGGAGTTCCTGTCGGGACACCGGTGTCGTCCCTGCCTGGGAGGCGACGATCAGCCCGGTGTCCTCGAAAAAGAGCCCGAGGCCGTCACGGGCGCTCGCCCGGGCCTTATCCGGCGTATTGTTGATCTCGCTTAAGTGCGAGAGGATGACCGGGGGTGCATCCCTCCCCAGCTGTCGCAGCACTGCCGCCGCCGCAGGGTTCGAGAGATGGCCGTGATCGGAACGAATCCGCCGTTTCAGGGACTCCGGGTACGGGCCGTTTGCGAGCATATCGGGGCAGTGGTTGCTTTCAAGGACGAGGCCGTCGCAGGGGCGGAGCCGGGCGAACATGCCGGCGGTAACGATCCCGGTATCCGTGCAGTAACCGAGAGTGACGCCATCGTCTTTTACGGTAAAACCGCAGGGCTCGGCCGCATCGTGGGAAGTGGCAAACGGGGTAAGCGTCATTCCCGCAACCGTAAAGGCTTCGTTGTACCGGCAGACCCGGGTCTCCAGCGGCTTGTCCGATGTGCGGCGGTGGCAGAGGAAATCGGCAAGCGTCCCCTGCGTTGCATAGACCGGGCAGGAAAGTTTCCGGGCGAGCACATCGAGTCCCCTGACATGGTCGCCGTGCTCGTGGGTCACGACAATAGCTTCGATCGCGTCGGGAGTGCACCCGGCCTGTGCCATCCGGGCAAAGGTCTCTTTTGCGCTCAGGCCCGCATCGATGAGGAGCGAGCCCCCGTGGCCTTCGATATAGGTACAGTTGCCCTTACTCCCGCTTGCAAGGATAGTGCACCGCATTCTGCCGTACCTTTACGTGCCGGAGGTATTAACCTGCTTTCATCGGAACATCCGGGGTGGCAGGTAAAAAAGCGTTTTATGGTTATTTTTCAGGTTTCATGGCCTCGTATTCTGCGAGGACCGGGGCTATGGTCTTTGTCGAGATGGAACGCCGGACCAGAACTGCGAGCTTCTTACAGTATCTGATATGGGAGATCTGGAAACTCACGATCAGGCCAAAACAGAGGCACGTAACACCGATCAGGTAATAACTTGCAATATCTGCCATACGTTATCCTCCTTAATTTTCAGGTCTCCTTTATGAGTTCGTCAACGATCGGAATCACGGAATCGGCCTCCGAACACTGCTGCGCAATCACCATGAACCGCCTCCCGTAATGGTGGTTCAGGAGCTGGTACCCGACGATCATCCCGATCGAGAATGTGATAACCCCAAAACCGATATAGATCAGCAGATCCGTTATCAGGTCTGTCAAATATGCACCCCATTGACTGTTAGGCAGGAGACAGATAAATATATTGAATCCGGATTATGGATCTGTGCTCCTATCGAAAAGATCATTAAAGGGGAGAAACACCGGTACCCGTATACAGCCGGACAGGTAAGCAATCGTGGCAAATGAGACCCTTCCCCCGTTGAAATTTACCCTTTCGGAATTTGCGGGATCCCTTGGCGATTTCGGGACGATCATCCCGCTCATCCTTGCCGTAGCCCTCGTCTCCGATGTCAACCCCCGGTATATCCTGCTCTTTTTCGGGATCTGGTTCATTCTCACCGGGCTCTACTACCGGCTTCCGATCCCGCTCGAACCCATGAAAGCGATCGCCGTGATCGTGATCTCGGGAAGCATCGGGAGCGGCGAGATAGCCGCGGCGGGCATCATCCTCGGCATCCTCTTCCTTATCCTCGGCTATGGCAGGTTCTTTGCCATCATCGCGAAGTACGTTCCGGAGAGCGTGGTGCGGGGCATCCAGCTCGGCCTTGCCCTCCTCCTCTTCAAGGCGTCGGCAGATTTCGTGATAAAGGACTCCTTCTTCTTTATCCTCGGGCTGGTCATCATCCTTGCATTCCTCATCATCGTCCATTACCGCCATGTGCCCGACCTTTCCTCGATCTGCGTGATCGCAGTCGGCGTCGTTGGGGGGATCATCCTGCATGGCATACCCCCCACGAGCCTGATCCCGCCGCCGCAGCTCGTAATCCCGCTCACATCAGATTTCCCTTCGGCGCTCTCGACGCTCGTCCTGCCGCAGGTCGTGCTGACGATTGCAAACGCGATCCTTGCGACCTCCCTTTTGACACAGGACCTTTTCAGGCAGGATGTCCCGCCAAAGAGGCTCTCCACGACCATCGGCCTCATGAACATCACGTCGGTGCCTTTCGGCGGGTTTCCCATGTGCCACGGGGCCGGGGGCCTTGCCGGCCAGTACCGCTACGGGGCCCGGACCGGGGGGGCGAGCATCATCGCGGGTGTCATCTTCATTGTCCTCGCGCTCTTCTTTACCTCACCCCAGGTACTTTCCATCGTGGCGGTCGGTGTGCTCGGGGCGCTTTTGGTCTTTGTCGGGATCGAGATGGGAAGGCACAGCCTCAAGACCGACTCATTTGTCATCACCGGTATCATCGGCCTGCTGGCCCTTTTCTTTTCCATGACGGTAGCATTCATAGCCGGCATGGTGCTCGTGTACGTGTTCGGGAAATTCCGGCCAAAAGCCGCACATGACGGCCCGGCCTCATAACCTGCCCCACAAATCGCTTGTTTTTCGCAAACGAAACCTTAACAACCTATCCCGCCGATTTTTCCTGCTATGTGGCAGGCGGTTGAAGTCGAAACCTGGATGGCCCGGCGCACATCCCGGCTCGGTGCCGTAAAGGAGACCGTTCAGGGGATTATCGGGCAGGTCAGGGACAGCGGCGATAAGGCCCTTATCGAACTTGCGGAAAAGTTCGACAAAGTGCACCTGGACACTATCGCAGTAGACGAAGATGCCCGGGAAGCCGCGTACGAGAAGGTCGACCCGAAGGTGACCGAGAGCCTGGTGGAAGCCGAGGCCCGGATCAGCAGGTTCCACGAGCTCCAGCTCCCACGGGGGCTCTGGCTCAACGAAACGGAACCCGGTATTACACTCGGCGTCAAGACGACCCCGCTCTCGCGGATCGGCACCTACGTCCCCGGAGGCCGCGCTGCCTATCCCTCCACGGCTCTCATGTGCACGGTCCCGGCCCGGATCGCCGGTGTCTCCGAGATCTGCTGCTGTTCGCCGCCGCCCATCCAGCCTCTCACGCTTATCGCCCTCGATATCGCAGGGGTAGACGAAATCTACCAGTGCGGCGGGGCACAGGCAATTGCTGCGATGGCTCTTGGTACGGAGACCATCGAGCCGGTAGAGAAGATCGTCGGGCCCGGGAACGTCTACGTGACCGCGGCAAAGATGATGCTCCGCGAGTATGCCGAGATCGATTTCCCGGCGGGCCCAAGCGAGATCGCGGTCATTGCGGATGAGGGTGCCGTTCCCGCATATGTCGCTGCCGATATCATCGCCCAGGCCGAGCACGACCCGAACGCAGCCTGCCTCCTTATTGCTACCTCGGAAAAGATCTCCCATACCATTGGCGAGGAAGTGAAAAAACAGGCCGGAGCGGCCCAACGGAAAGAGATTATCGCAAAGGCGCTGGAAAATTCCGGGTATATCATTGCCGGCGATCTCCGGGAAGCGGTGGCGATCGCAAACACCGTTGCCGCCGAACACCTCTCCATCCAGGTTACCGATCCCCTCCCGGTGCTCTCCGGTATCCGGAATGCAGGAGCAATTTTTGTCGGGCCCTACACCCCGGTTGCCTGCGGGGATTATGCGTCCGGCACAAACCACGTCCTGCCCACGGCAGGATACGCCCGGCAGTACTCGGGACTCGACGTCCACCACTTCTGCAAGACCTCATCGGTCCAGATCCTCTCCCGCGAAGGCCTTGAGAGCATCGGGGACATCATCGAAACTCTCGCCACTGCCGAGGGTCTTTCTGCCCATGCGGCATCGGTTCGGGTCCGGCGGCAGGAGAAGAAGGGCGGACACACCGGTCCTTCAAAGAACTAAAGACGGGGCCGGGACCTGTCCCGGTTTCGTGGTTTTTATTGTTTTTTTATCCGCGTTTGTTCTGCCGGGAAAGGAAGACTGCTCCGGCGCCTGCGGTTATGGTAAGGGCCAGGATAGCGCTCCACGGGGAGAGTGGGATCGGTGTTGCTTCGGCCTGTGCCGGTTCGATGGTGATTTTTGTGGTTGCATAGGGCCCGGAACCGACCCGTTCATGGTTGACCGGGCTTGAGACGACAAAGACCGTATACGTCCCCGGGTTGAGGTTCCCGAGAATGACCGAGGTATCCCATGCATACTCCCAGGTTCCATCTTTCATGTTGACCGGGGCAGTGGTAAACAGCCCCCTGCCCGCCGGGACATTCACGTTCTCCAGGGTCACTCCCCGGGAGTCCAGATCCGGGCCTGCCAAAAAGAGATAAACGGCAATGGTGTGGACCCCGGAGACGTTGCCGGAGAGGATGATGGTATCACCGAGATTGACGACCGCAGGCGACGCGTTGATGGTGACCGTCTGGGCTCCCGCAGGAATGATGACAAGGAAAAAGAGCACGGCCATTACAGCCGGCAGACAGACTGCCCCACGCATATCATAATCATTCCTGCGTAAAGGGATAAAACTGTATCACCTTTTATCACTATAATTCCATGACCATCACGGCCTCTTCTTCGGCTTTGAGGTCCCCTTTGAGGTGATCGGTCTCGAACTCGTACCCGTCGGAGGGGTTGAAATCGTCGTAGAGCTCGCACTTGTCCAGCACGTCGACGAACTCCTTTAGGAAGATCCGCGGGATGATATCGACCCGGCCCCCGAACCGGCCGGTGATCTTTTTTATCATCGCCCGGATAAAGCGGTGGGAGACCCGCTCGCGGTCGACCTCGCGGTAGGCCTCCGAGTATACCTCGCAGACCTTGAGGGCCACAAGCTCCAGTTTCGCGGTATCGAACCGGGCGAGCTGGATCTGGGGCTGGCGGGGGTTTTTGAACGTTCCTTCATCGGCGACGCTGATCCGGTCGTAGAGGGGAGTCACCGAGCGGATGCCCCGGGAACTGTCGAAAAATGCAGGGGTGCCGGTAAAGAGGAAGTAGCAGTACGGCATCCGGCCCCCGTCGAGCGCATCGATGATCCGGGCGAGCGTCTGGTAACTTTTTTCCCTCTGGTTCCGCTGAAGCCCCTGCGTGATCTCCAGCTCGTCAATGGCAATGGCAAGCCCGCGGTACCCCGCGCCGCGGACGATCTCGACAAGGCCTGCGAGGAAAAGGAACGCGGTTGCATCGTCCACGTCGCCCCGGATCCCCGCCTTCTGCCGGAAGTCCCGGCCGACCGTGGGCTCTCCCGCGATCCAGCCGATTGCAGCCTGGGCCGTGGGATAGTCGCCGGCGTTACTGGCCCTATAATACGTGCGCAGGGCTGCGGCAAGACCGGTATTTTTCTCGCTGATCCGGGCAAGGGAGGATTCGATCTCCTTTTCCGCTGCCTCCCCAAGGGCCCCATCGTCCATGCTGCCGGCAGCAGAGACAAGCCGTTCTTCGAGGGCAAAGAGCCAGTTGTCGATGACGGTCTTTACGGCGTGATCGGTTTCTGCGGTCCGGAGCGCGGCGCAGACCTGCTGGTAGAGGACTCTGGGCTTGGAGAGCGAGGCTGTAGGGGAGATGAAGATATGGGCGGTCACAAACCCTTTCTCTGCCGCAGTTTCAAGTGCCCGGGCGACAAAGAACGTCTTTCCCGCCCCGTAGTCCCCCCGGACGAACTTGAGGTCGCCGCCGCCGTCGGCAACAAAATCGAGCTGCCGTGCGATCACCCCTTCCTCCAGTTCGAGACCGACCGCTATCCGCGATAAACCGGCAGCCGGGACCGTTCCCCTCCGAAGGGCGTTGACGATGGCAAGGCTCTCGTGGCGCCGGCGGTTTGTTCCTTCAGGCTCCGCAGTACTCATAGGACTCCCCTTCCGCACCCATACCTTTCTTTTCCACGAGCATAATTCCCTGTGCCGCCCCTTTGCGGATCA
Organism: Methanoregula sp.; assembly: GCA_028705545.1. Lineage (GTDB taxonomy): Archaea > Halobacteriota > Methanomicrobia > Methanomicrobiales > Methanospirillaceae > Methanoregula. The sequence goes on from JAQWDG010000001.1 coordinate 41,967, forward strand.
GGCTGTTTACCAGCGCCGCAGCCCGCCTCGATCCGGTCAGCCGGCGCAGGTCGGCCTCGCTTGCCCTGCGGTGGGTGGCAAGGAATGCGAGGATAGCGGACTCCTTTTCCGTAAGGGCAAGCCGGTCGGCGAGTCCCGCAACGGTCTGCCGGGGGGCTTCACGGATACTTTCGGTTGTCTGTCCCGTAAAGGCGGGGCAGTCGGCCGGCATCTGCTCCTTGCAGCGCTGAACGAGAGCGAGGAACTCCTCCGGGTGGCAGAGGGCAGCGTGGGGCGGCAGGGCGTCGATGCCCCGCAGGCAGCTCTCCATGCAGGCTGCAAAGTCCTCCCGCTCCAGCGCACCGTCTGCCTGCGCAAGGTATGCCGCGGCAAGGCATTCCCGCTCCGCAGTCCCGAGCAGGGCCCGGCGCTCCTCGAGCCGGTGCACCAGTTCGCGGTCCAGCCGCTTCATCCGGGAGAGCAGGGTTTTTGTTCCCGCGATTGTTCCGGCGACCCGGGCAAGATCGGAAAATTTCCTGACGTTTGCGAGGATGTGAAGGAACACTTTCTCGCTCTCCCGGTCGTCCCCGCAGTCCGCGAGGAAGAGCGCGTACGGGAGCCCGCCGTTGAGGAAGTCCGCACGGTATGCACGGTAGTACCATGCCCGGGCCTCGGCCCCGTTTCCTTCGGCACGGTACATCCGTGCGATCTCGATAAGGCAGACAACATTTGCGTCCCGGGAAACAGATGCGAGAAACCGCTCCTTTGTACTGTCGGTTATCCCCTCCCTGAAGAGGTAGCCGGCATAGGTCCGGATCACGGTGCGGAGCGTCCCGGCTGAAAAGGGGGTCCCGATACCCTCCTGCACGAGCGCTTCATATGCGGCGTCTGCGTTTACCCGATCGCCGAGCGCCGCATAGACCTCGCAGAGGATAAGGCGGTGTTCCGGCCTGTTATCGAGGGCGACGAGCCGTTTTGCCCCGGCAAGCGCCGAAAAGAAATCTCTTCGGGCCATGAGGAGGAGGATATAGTCCTCCCAGAGTCCGGGTGCGGTGCAATCCTTACAGGACGATGCATATGCGGCCGGTGCGCCTTCTGGATCGGCTTCTGCAAGTGCTGCAAGGTACTCCCGGAGGAGTGCCGGGTCGCGGCGTTCTTCGTAGAGTGCCAGCGCGACGTCTGCGGCCTCCCGTGTACGGTGCGCAGCACGGAGGGCGCGGGCGTATTCCGCCGATCGTACTACGGGAGCACCGTTTGCTTCGTAGAGCGAACACGCCCCGGCTGCATACCCGGAGCGGACGAGGGCTCCGGCAAGGCGGTCGCGGTCGTCCGGCCGGTTCCCGGGCGCACAGAGCCGTTTTAAGACCGGCAGCGCCCCGCGGTCGTCGTTTCGTGAGAGGAGGATCGCGGCGTAACTGCGCAGGGCGTCCGGGTTGTCGGGGTCGAGCCGGACTGCTGCCGCGTACTCGGCATATGCGCCTTCGTCTCCCCGCTCTTCGAGCACTTTTGCGAGGTAACTGTGGACGTGCGAGGACCCGGGCATCTTCCGGGCAAGGTCGCGGAAGTACACCTCCGCATCCTCGTATTTTTTTAAGCAGAAGAGGTTTGTCGCCGCAAGGACTTCGAGGGCCGGTTCGCGTGCGGTTTCCATGAGCCGGTTGCAGCAATCGAGCGATTCCTGGTGTTTTCCCTCGTTGTAGAGCCGGAAGGCGTCTTTTGTGCGGTCGTCGTCAGCCGCATTCATGGCGCGCCCGGGGCGAACCGGACCCGGAGCAGACCCGCGAGCATCCGGAGCATGTCCGATTTTTTTACCCGGGAATCGCCCTTGTTCTGCCATGCTATGGGAACCTCCTCGATCCGGCTGCCGGCACGGGTCAGGCGCCAGAGGAGTTCGACATCGAACTCAAAGCCCTGTGCCCTGAGGTGAGGTAATACAGCATCGACTGCGGATTTTTTAAAGACTTTCGCCCCGCACTGCGTGTCGTGGAAGGAGAGCCCGAAGAGCAGCCGGATGATCCCGTTAAAACAACGGCTCTCAACCCGGCGCATCCAGCCCTGACGGATCGCAAGCGCCGAACCTTCGATCCACCGCGACCCGATCGCCGCGTCTGCTTTTTTAAGGTGGCTAAACAGGCGCACCATCTCGTCAATGCCGGTCGAACCGTCGGCATCTGCGTACCCCACGAGCGGAGCCCGGGCTGCCGTAAGTCCGGCGATCACTCCCCCGCCTTTCCCGAGACGGGCAGGGAACCGGAGACAGCGGATCGCGAGATCGGGCCGCTTTTCGGCGATTTTGTCAACCACATCGGCGGTATGATCGTTCCCGTCGCAGACAACGATAAGCTCACCATCAAACGAAGTAATGGCGTCAAAGAGCCCGGCTATCCGTTTCTCCTCGTTGTACGCCGGGATGACAAGGCTGTACCTTGGTGTGGGGGGTGTCGTCATGGCAGGACAGTACCGCTGCCTGTTTTTGCCGTCGGGCTCTCACGGGGTATTCTCCGCCCGGCAAAAAACCAGTCCTGTACTGTTGGGGAGAGGTCGCCAATAATATTACTGGTGTTTTGTGAGGTGCCGGGCGAGAGCCGTGTCTTTTTTGTATTTCTCTGCAATGGCAAGCGCGGTCATCCTGAGGTCGTGGTGGTCTTTGATGCAGGTCTCGGGAGGCGGGGACTTGCGCAGGATGGCGGAGGTATTCTCGGTCACCTGGATGAGTTCGGTTGCGATCAGCGCGTCGAGCCAGAGGAGGTCGGCGAGCATGTTTTTGATTTCTTCATCGGCCATAGATCGTTGTGTTGGGGATGCCGGTATTTTAAGGTAGGGTGTATCGTGAAAAAGTCCGGTTTTTCCTTTTCCCTCCCGGGTTTCGCAAAGTGTTTCTGGGGGGTGGGGGGCACCCTCCCCCACGTGCAAAAAATCGGCCGGCCCGGACGTTTTCAAGAAGGGGGACCCCCCACCCCCCTCCGGCCCGGCCGTCCGGCGTGACTGGAAAAAATTTTGTCAGATGTGCATTTGATAATCAGTTGTACATCTGATAATCAGATGATCAACTGACAAACGGTTTTTGCGATTTTTTATTGAACCGCGGGCCGCGGTACCGGTTTTTTCGTTCGGAAGCGATCCGGTACTGCTGTTCCTCTCCGGTTGCAGCCCGGCAGTTCCCGAGGGACAACCTTAATGTCCCTTCCTCCCAGACATTCCAGCCGGAACAATACCATGACATACATTGACAATATCAGAAAAAACGGGAAATATGCCAATCCCTTCTTTGGCCTCACCGGCATCGATGTCGTCAGCACGGAGGAAGGCCGTGCCGTTTTAAAAATGGCGGTACGGCCCGACATGCTCAATGGCGTGGGCTGGCTTCAGGGCGGGATGCTTGTGGCGCTCGCGGACGAGGCAATGGCCCTTGCCCTCTACCCGATGCTTGATGCAACCGAGGGGATTGCGACCATCTCGGAGTCTACCAGTTTTATCAAGGGTGTCCGGGAGGGCACGATCGCTGCCGAGGGCCGCGTGGTCCGGAAAGGGCGGCGGGTCGCGTTCTGCGAAGGAGAGGTCAGGATTGAAAATGCCGAAAAGACCCTGCTCTCGAAGACCACGGCCTCGTTTGTGATAACGGCCTGTAAATAAAAAAAACCTTAAAAAAAAGTTATTTCTTGTTCTTCGCCGGCCCGTCCTTTTTGTCCGGCACCTTGTCAGCATTTTTATCGCTCCTGTCTCCTTTCCGTGTCACATAGTAGGCGACACCGGCAGCCACAACGATCAGGATAACGACAAGTACGATAAGGGTTGTCTGCGTGGAGGAACCGGCAGATTTCTGTACCGCTGCCAGTTTTGCCGCGGTATCCTTGTCACCGGGATTGGTGGTAAGGGCTGCCTGGTATGCAACTGCGGCGTCCTGGAAGTTCTCCATCTTTGCCAGGGCATCGCCCTTGTTGATTAAGGCCCCGGTATAGTTCCCGTCGATTGCGAGTGCCTGGTTATAGGAATCGACCGCATCTTTGTAATTCCCGAGGGTGTACTGGGCATAGCCCTTGTTGTTCCAGAGCATCGTGTCCTTCGGGTACTCGGCAAGGCCGGTGTCGAGCGTTACGATCGCATCGGTATAGTTCCCGAGCTGGATCAGGGCGTAGGCCTTGTTCTGGTAGGTGTAGAGGAGCGCATCGCTGACTTTTATCATGGACGTATTCGAAGCGAGTGCCAGGTCGTACTGCTGGATTGCCCCGGCATAATCGCCACCCGAGAGGAGCTGGGTGCCCGTGTTATAGTACTGTGTGGCTGCATCGTGAACCGTCGTGTTTTCAGCGGCAGCGGCCGGCACGATTGCCAGCAGGCATGCCAGGAACAGGACGGCAACACATGAGATCTGTCCTCGTGTCATACCGGGTACATGGGTGCTTTCCTTTCATCAATCTTCTCACCCGCCTCCGGTCCATCCCGTCGTAAGATAGTAATAATAGGAATTGGGGCGAAAATGTAAAGCAGCGGGGGAAGCACGTGAAGTATATCTTTGTCACCGGCGGTGTGATGAGCGGCCTTGGGAAAGGAATAACGGCTGCTTCAGTGGGAAGGATCCTGAAAAACCGTGGGTACCGGGTCACGGCAGTCAAGATCGACCCGTACCTCAATATCGACGCCGGGACCATGAACCCGGCCCAGCACGGCGAGGTCTTTGTCTTAAAGGACGGCGGGGAAGTCGACCTCGACCTCGGGAACTACGAGCGGTTTCTCGACATCGAGCTCACGTCATCCCACAATATCACGACCGGGAAGGTCTACCGCACGGTGATCGAAAAAGAGCGTCGTGGCGATTTCCTGGGCGAGACCGTCCAGATCATCCCCCATATTACGGACCAGATCAAGGCCTGCATCCGCCAGGCTGCCGAAGAGGAATTCCCGGACGGTACCCGGGCCGATATCTGCCTTGTCGAAGTCGGGGGAACGGTTGGCGATATCGAGAGCATGCCGTTCCTGGAAGCCGTCCGGCAGATGCGGGGCGAGCTTGACGAGTGCGACTATGTCCTCATCCACGTGACCCTTGTCCCCGAGGACGCGATGGGGGACTTAAAGACCAAACCCACCCAGCACTCGGTCAAGGCGCTACGGGAGCTCGGGCTCCATGCGGATATCATCGTCTGCCGGAGCGAGCGGGTGGTGGGGGCAAACACCAAGCGCAAGATCTCGGCCTTCTGCGACCTCCCGATCAGCGCGGTCATCTCGGCCGCGACGGCGCGGGACACCTACGAGGTTCCCATGGAGATGGAAAAGGAGGGTATTGCCGATGTCCTCTCCACCCATCTCGGCCTCGAAAAGCGGGAGACCGATCCCTCGTGGTACCGGCTGGTGACAAAGGAATATACGAGCCGGGTCACGGTCGGGATCGTGAGCAAGTACGGGATCGAGGACGTGTACATCAGCATCAAGGAAGCGCTCAAGCATGCGGGACGGGCGCTCTC
>JAQWDG010000265.1 GCA_028705545.1 Methanoregula sp.
GACAGGAAGTTTTCGGTGGTCCCGGATTGCCGGATCGGTGCGTGTTCAAAGTCCTTTTACGCGAAAAAAGACTACCCGGTTCTCCATGACTAATAGGTCTGCGTTGTTTGTTTGTGCAGCTCTCATTGTTCTCCTTGTCGCCGCACCGGTGTCTGCGGCAGAAACGGCCGCGATAAGCGGGATTCTCTCGAACAAAACGGTCGCCCCGAACACACCGGTCACGTTTGTCGTATCGGTGCCCGGCAACGCCACGCAGGTGCAGGAATGGACACTTGCCTGCTATAAGGTCACCGGGGTCATGTCCGTGCCCGCGAGCTGCGGCGCGGATGTTGCGGTAAAGAACGTACGTGCCGACCCGCTTGTCCTTGACAATCTTCCGACCGCGGACGAGGGAACGTATACCGTAATCGCCGCGTTCCCCGGGCCCGACGGAACATTCGGGATCGGGTACGACAAAACCTCGCGGACGCTCTATTATGCGGCGAATCATACCGTGATCGCAAACTGGAGCCGGGACAACCCGTCCGACCGCGAAGAGGCGGCTGCGATTACAAAATCGCTGGAGAGTCCCGGGATCGAAAATCCCTCGGTGTCCGGGAGCTACACGGTCACCGGTTCAGTAAAAACTGCTGCCGGTGCCACGGAAGTTGTCGGGCAGTCTCCTACGGTAACAAAAGAGACCAGTGTTCCTGAAACAACTGCTGCACCGGCCCGGACAACGTCAGCACCCGGGTTTGGGGGAGTTTTTGCCCTCGCCGGTCTTGTTGCAGCAGCGTTTGCCTGCACGTGGCTGAGACACTGAACTTTTTTCCCCGGCCGGGCAGTCCCGGTTACGGGGTTTCCGGTGCGATCACGAACCGGCAGTGGTCGTCGCCCATCGCATAGCAGGCGGTCTCGTCCACCCGCTGCGGGCGCCGGAAGTGGCGCGTAAAAACTGCACCAAGGACGCCGCAGTCAAACGCGCAGGCCGGTCTCCCGAGCTGCGGCAGGCTGCCGCATTCAAAGCAGTCATAGACCCTGACAACGAGGGGAGCGGTGCTCTCTACCTCGAGGACGCCCAGGTTGTTCTTCTTCCAGAACGATTCAGTGTTTTTCAGGAGTTTCTCAAGATCCCGGGCTGCGATGGCAGAATACACCCGCTCACCGACATGGTAACCGGCATTCCTGAGCACGGGATCGATATCGATGCCCTCTTTTAAGAGTGATACCCGGATCGTCCGGAACATGAGACGGTAGAATTTGAACGGGTCCGGGCCGTCGACAAGCCGGGCCACCTGTTCCGCGCTGTCCCGGATAACCGGTTTTTGTGCGGCAAGCCCGCCGATATACGGGGACCGGAGGAAAAAGATCTTCTTTCTTGAATCATCGGCATCGGTCTTCTCCGCTACGATGCCGTCCCGCACCAGTCCCTGCAGGTGCACCGAGACTGTGGATTTGGCCTTGCCGGACCGCTGTACGATCTCGTCGAACGGCAGCTCGCGCTCCGCAAGTACCGACAATATCCCGGTCTGTGCTTTCGACTGGACAGCCCGCACACCCGAGGGTGTCGCAAAGAGCCCGACACCGGTTGCCGCCTGTTTTTGAGTCCCGCCCGATCTTCCTGCCATAATGGTTCCCGTTTTTCCTGTACAATAAACGCAAACTAGATATATAATCTGTTCGTAAACAATAGAACGTTCGTATAGTTTCGAACAGAAAGGCGGTCAATCATGAAAGCGACAAAACTTGCAGAAGGCGTCTACTGGGTAGGCGTTATCGACTGGAACCTCCGCGACTACCATGGCTACACCCTGCCGGGCACGACCTATAATGCATACCTTGTTGTCGGCAGCAAACACGTTGCCCTGATAGATTCCGCATATCCCGGGCAGGAGTACCAGCTGCTGGAGCGCATAAAGGATGTTATCGATCCAAAGAAGATCGACATCATCGTGGCAAACCATGTGGAAATGGACCACTCGGGAACGCTGCCGCTGTTGACAAAGATGCTCCCGAATGTACCGATCTACTGTACCGAAGTTGCCGTGAAGGGCCTTGGCAAGCACTACGACACCACCGGCTGGAACTTCAAACCGGTCAAAAGCCTCGACAAGATCGAACTCGGCGGAAAGACGCTCGTCTTTGTCGAAGCACCGATGCTCCACTGGCCCGATTCCATGTTCACCTACCTTGCCGAGGACAAGATCCTCTTCCCCAACGACGCATTCGGCCAGCACATCGCAAGCTGCGAGCGGTTCGATGACGAACTGGGAAAAGATGTCGCGCTCGCCCATGCGCAGAAGTTCTTTGCAAACCTGATCGTCCCGCTCGCCCCGAGGGTTTTAAAGAAGCTCGACGAGGTAACAAAACTCGGGATCCCGATTGACGTGGTCGCCCCGAGCCACGGGATTATCTGGCGCTCGTATGCCGCCGATATCCTGGGTGCGTACGTGAACTGGTCGCACGGGGTGGCAAAGAACAAGGTAACGATCGTCTACGATACGATGCACCACTCGACCGACCGCATGGCCCAGATGATTGCAGAAGGGGTCATGTCGGAAGGCGTCGCGGTAAAAGTCTGCCTGTTAAAGGACGGCAGGTACGAAGGCAACCACCGGAGCAATATCGTCTCCGATGTCCTCGATTCAAAGGCAGTTTTGGTCGGTTCGCCCACGCTCCAGGACGAGGTTTACCCGACCGTGGCAGACTTCCTTAGTTATCTGCACGGTCTCCAGCCCGGGCGTCTGACCCACAAGAAGATTGGCTGTGCTTTCGGTTCGCAGGGCGGGCATGGCGGCGCTGTTGCGATCATCACCGAATGCCTCAAAAAAGCCGGGATCGAGACGATCAACGACGGCTTCGAGATCTATTATCGTCCCGACAGCGCAGAACTCAAAAAATGCTACGAACTCGGGCAGGACATTGCACGCCGCGTCAAGGCCATGTGATGCCATTTTTCCTCCTCTAAAAAAGCCCCACGCTGTACTCTCTCCCGGGTGCCGGCCTTTTTCTG
>JAQWDG010000266.1 GCA_028705545.1 Methanoregula sp.
AGCTTTTTTGATTTTTCTTCCTGCTTTTTCGTGCCCATTCCTACAATCCTCCTTATTATGTCCATGCCGAACGGTCATAAACTATTCTGATAGCCTGCGATCCGGACAGGTGACGGGACAGACTTCGGGACTCCGGGGGGACAGGTTATTTGCCACAATAAAGTATTTTATAAATAATAAACACTAACTAAAGGTTATCCAAACTATACCGGATGGGAATACCGAGAGAAAGGAGGGACAAATATGGCATGGAGAACGTATCCGTTTGAATCGATGTGGCAGGAGATGGAAGATATGCGTGCGGAAATGGAGAACATGTTCTCCCAGATGCAGCGCGGAGGAAGAATGCTGCTTCCTGCCGGGGGAATGCACGACCGCATGCTGCCGGCGCTCCGTGGGGAATTCCGCGTGGACGTCCAGGAGCATGACGACGAGGTTGTCGTTACCGCAGATCTCCCGGGTATTGAAAAAGATGCTGTCAGCATCCGGCTGGTAAACCCGCATGCCCTCGAAATCTCCTGCGAGCGAAACGGGCAGAACGAAGAAAAATCCAAAGGCTACTACATGAGGGAACGGATGTACGGGGCAATGCAGCGCATAGTCCTGCTCCCGACAGAAGTATCCCGGGACAATGCAAAGGCCAGCTTTAAAAACGGCGTGCTGGAAGTCCACCTCAAACGCAATGCCGCCGCACCGGCCTCAAAGATCGAGATAGAATAAAGGACATTTTCCTCCACCCGCTCTTTTTTTTTACCGATTCCTTTAAAGTAATATGCGCCGGAACCTGTACTGATGGACAAGAAAAAGGTCAAGGACTACATGACCTATGACGTCGTCAGCGTGGATCTTCACGGCACGGTCGAGTCGGTGATCGAGAAGATCCAGCAGACCAAGCACGACGGGTTCCCCGTTGTTGACGGCGACAAAGTTGTCGGGTATATCGCCGCACGAGACCTTCTCTTTGTAAAGGCCGGCGAGACCATAGAGCAGGCGATGTCCGGGGAACTGATTGTCGCCGATCCCGAGATGGACATCACCGATGCGGCGCGGGTGATCTTCCGGAGCGGGATCCAGAAACTCCCGGTTGTCGATGAAAAGAACCACCTTCTCGGGATCATCTCGAATTCCGATGTAATCCGTTCCCAGATCGAACATGTCTCCCCGGAGAAAGTGTTCAATTTCATGACGACCCTAAAGAAACTCTACGGTGTCGACCCGACGCTCAACCGGGGTATCGTGCCCATCAAGGACCTCCTCCCCACCCAGTCCAAGATCTACGAGGACGAGCTTGAGGGCAGGATCTACGAGATCAAAAAAGGCCTTGCCGAACCCATCATTGTCGTACGCCGCCCGGGGAGAACGATCCTCGTGGACGGCCATCACCGGGCCATTGCGGCAAAACGCCTCGGGATCACCGCGCTCGATGCCTATATCATCGAAGTAAACGATGACATCGAACTCGGGATGGAGCGGACGGCAAACACGATGAACTTAAAAACGCTCGACGACGTGCAGGTGCTGGACTATGCCCGCCACCCGCTCGTGGCAATCACGCACCGGCTGGTAAAACGGCCCTAAAAAAACTTTTTTTTTACGATCCCTCGCACCGGAGATCGAACTTATCGTTTAGGATATGCTCTTTTACCACGGTATCGTCGCAGACAACGACCTCGGGCCAGACCCGGGTCTTTGAGTGGACGATGACCCGGTCCCGCAGGACGACCCGGGGGCCGATCACCGTATCGTTCTCGATGCTGCACCCTTCGCCGACATGCGTGTCGTTATCGATGATGCTGCCCGAGATAGTGGTGTTTGGCCCGATCACGGCCCGGTTATACAAAGACGAGGAGAAGATCTTCGCATTGTTCCGGATGATACAGCGTTCCCCGATGCTCGTGTAGGGTCCAATCAGGACGTTGTTTCCTATCGTTGTCCCGGAACCGATCGCCACCGGCCCGATCACCCGGGTGTTCTTCCCGAGCGTAATGGAATCGCCCAGCTGCACCGGCCCCTGCACGTGGGCGCCGTGCATGGAGAGGTCGCCGATGATATCCGTGGTCATGATATCCTGGAGTTTCCACCGTTCTGCCTGGCGGAGCGAGTGGGGGCTGCCGACATCGGTCCAGTTCCCGCGGGCAAGCCACCCTTTGAGGGCCTTCCCATCCTCCATTAAGTGCGGGAAGAGGTCGCGGGCAAAATCGAACTTCTTTCCTGCGGGGATATAGTCGAAGACCTCGGGCTTGCAGACGTACATCCCCGTGCTTGCGAGGTTGGAGAAGATCTCTCCCGGGGCAGGCTTCTCCTTGAAGCGTTTTATCTCGTAGTTGACATCGATCTCGGCGATACCGTACTCCCCGGGATCGTCGATCGAGATAAGACCGATGGAGGCAATGGCCTTCTCGGTCCGGTGAAACCGGTAGAATTCGAGGACATTGAGGTCGGTGACATGATCTCCCCCGACCACGAGGAAGTCCTGCCCGTCCAGGTACTTCTTTGCATTCCGGACACTGCCGGCCGTCCCGAGCTTGGTCTTCTCGTGGACGTACGTGATGTCGACACCAAAGAGCGAGCCGTCGCCGAGGGCGTTCTCGATATCCTGTCCCTTATACCCGAGCGTCATCACCACTTCGCGGAACCCCAGGTTGGAAAGATGGGAGACCAGGTGCTGGATTGACGGGCGGTTGACAATCGGGATACAGGGCTTCGGGCGTTCGAATGTGAGGGGGCGGAGGCGCGTTCCTTCTCCCCCGCACATGATGCACACCTTCATGAGGGGTAATCTTGGCGCTGAATTACTTTAAGTATAGTGCCTGTCTACCTAAGGGATAACGAGGGGACGATTATGGGATCCGATACAAACCGCGAACTTGAGGTAACCAGCGGCACCGTCCAGTGCCTCCCGGAAAAACGGGAGCCGGTTGCCCACTGCCGGCTCTGTATCCACTGCAGGGAATTCAAAATCAAGGGGAAGTACGTGAAATCCCC
>JAQWDG010000036.1 GCA_028705545.1 Methanoregula sp.
AGAAGCGTCTCGACCGGTTCATGAGCGGAACGGCAAACCCGGCCGATGTCAGAAAAGAACTCCAGCTCGCGATGTGGAAGGGCGCCGGGATCTTCCGGGACAAAAAGGGACTGAACGGTGCGCTTGCAACCGTGAACCGGCTCATGCAGGTGCCGGTCAAAGCTGTATCGGCCCGGAACCTCGCGGACTGCTGCATTGTGGAAAACATGTTCCTCACCGCATCGCTCATCTGCCGCTCGGCCCTGATCCGGCCCGAGTCCCGGGGCGCCCACATGCGGATCGATCTTACGCAGGAGTGGGACGCGATGCATTCCCCCTACGGCCATACGTACATCTCGAAGGATCGCGAGGGGATCGAAAAAAGGGAGGCGGCGGCATGAAGGAACTCCACGTAACCGTCCAGCGGTTCGACCCCGAAAAGGACAAAGAGCCCCGGTTCGTGCCGTACACCGTGAATGTGAACGACGGCGCCCGGGTCCTCCACGTGCTGCACGCGATCCACGACACCATCGATGCAACGCTCGCGTACCGCTACTGCTGCAGTTCGGGGCAGTGCGGGAGCTGTGCGGTGCGGGTGAACGGGGAACCGGTCCTCGCCTGCATGGCGGAGGCTGCGGACGGAATCGCAATTGCGCCGCTCAGCCTCCCGGTCAAAAAGGATCTCGTGGTCGATCTCCTACCGAAGATCCGGGAGATTGCCTCGCTTGCGCCGGCAGAGTGCGGGACGGAACGGCTCCCGGTAAAGGCCGAGATCGATGCGATCAAACCCCTCCGGGAATGTATCGAGTGCATGGCCTGTGTCTCGGTCTGCCCGGCGATGGACGTGACAAAGTTTCTCGGGCCCACCGCGATGAGGCAGGAGATGCGGCTTGCGCTCGACCCCCGGGACAGTAAAAACCGGGTGCCCGATGCGGTCCGCGACGGCCTCTTTACCTGCACGAGCTGCCAGGCGTGCTACAAGGTCTGCCCGAAGAAGATCAAAATCCCGGGCAAAGCGATCGAGAAGCTCCGGGCGCTTGCAAACAAGCAGGGCTTCACCCTCCCCCGGCACCGGGAGGTCGAGGCGCTCATCAAGGAGACCGGCAGGAGCGTTGTCCGGACTGCGCCGAGCTTCATGGAGCAGTCGGGGTTCATCATCGAGCCGGACGGCCCGGTGAAGGCAACGGTCGGGTTCTTTGTGGGCTGTATGTATAACCTGCGCCAGCAGCAGTCGGCGCTCGATGCGATGGAGGTCCTCAAAAGGAACGGCATCCGGGTGATCATCCCCCGCGACCAGGTCTGCTGCGGTTCGCCGCTGATCCGGACCGGGCAGCTCGATTATGTCGAGACGCTCAAGAAACGCAACATCGATGCGTTCCGGACCCGGCGGCTCGACACGGTGATGACGATGTGCGCCGGGTGCGGCTCGACCTTAAAGCACGATTATGTCACGCCGTTTAAAGTAATGGACATCAACGAAGTCCTCACGAAGTACGGGATCGAACCTCCGGCAAAGCTCCCGCTTAAAGCAACCTACCACGACCCCTGCCACTTACTGCGGGGCCAGGACATCAAAGACGAGCCGCGCCAGCTGATCCGGCAGGTGGTGGACCTTGTGGAGATGCCGGCGATCTGCTGTGGTTCTGGCGGCGGCGTGAAGTCCGGTCTGCCCGAAGAGGCGGCGGCGCTGGGGGAGAGGCGGCGCGAGGAGATCAAAAAGACCGGGGCCGATCTCGTGATCACTTCCTGCCCGTTCTGCGAGTTCCACATTGCGAGCCACTCGGACAAGCCGGTCAAAAATATCATGACGGTTTTGCTTGAGGGGTACCGGGAGAAGGACCGGCTGGCGCAGGAAAAGAAAGAGTAATGGGGTATTCAGACCTGAGTATCTGAACCCCTGCCAGGTACCTTACCTTTTTTACACTGATCCGGGCCCGATACGGTCTCCGATTCTCCCTTTTTGGAATAGGTATCTTATCTCCACAGGAAACCGTGTCCACGCGCATGGAAAATATTGTTTTAATCGGGTCTCTTAAAGAAAAAAGCGATTAAAATGCAGATTGATCCTGCAAAATAGCGGGCTTCTTTTGGCCGGCTTTTTTTGGGAGGTGCGGGTGGTCATGGGAGGGGGAGATCTGCCGTCCGGTGCAATCTGTGAGCGTTTCTCAGATCTACGACGGAGAAATATTGCTGAAATTGCAGTTATCGCCGGTTACTTGAAATTTAAGGTCGCTCCTGGGGGCTCCGGCAAGCCTCCGCCCCCGCCGCTCGGGCATCACCCGGTTACGATAGTGCTGCATTACTAGTATTCAGAACTGTTCCCGGTACAGGTAATACCCACGGAATCGCATACACCCCCGCCCCCCATTGGGGGGCAGGGCTGGCGTGAGGGGGGCTGCAAGCAAGGAGACTGGCCTGAACCTACCCGCCTTGGATTATCCCATCCGCAATTTTCTGGTTGCTCCAAAAGTTTCCCGGCATTTTTTATTTTCGTCCGGAAAAATACGGCCGTACAGATTTTCGTCCGGATTTTTTTTGGATTTTGAAATTTTCAAACCGGAAAAAAATTGGCCGGAGAAATTTCAAGCCAAAATTTTTTGCAATTTCCAACTTTCGACAGGAATTTTTTTTGGTTTTTGAAATTTCGCGGCCAGAAAAAGTACGGGTTTTCTGACTTCGGTACCGAACATGTATCGCAGGATTTACGACGGAGGGGTGAGTTAGTTACCCAACTAACACCATTTTTTCCAACTTTCGCGCCGGATTTTTTTATGATTTTCAAATTTCAACCGGAATTTTTTTTGGTTTTTGAAATTTCGAGCCGGAAAAAATCCAGTCCAAAAAATTTCGCGGCAAACAAATTCTGCCGTACAAAATTTCAAACCAAAAATTCTTGGCCGAAAAAACGTTCAGACCGTACGAGCGGGTCGTGATCGGCCGGAAGAATTTCCGGGTAACGTGCACGCTTCGTCGGAAGCATCTCCAAAAAGATGGTTTTTCCAATGTTCGCAGCGATCTTTTTAAAAATTTTTGGGCGCGAAAGTTCGTACAAGCGAAAAATTTCCGGTACGAAAGATAAAAAAAAGGTGACGTACCGGTGATTGCAGGATTACCGTTACGCATATCATCCCGGGCAGGATACAAGGTTATTGTCATACCCGGAGAGTGCAGGAATGAAAGTATCCATCGATCCTGAATCAGATGCGCTGTACATGCGCCTGACTGATACCCGTATCCATGATTCGGAAGAGGTTAAGCCGGGAGTCATTCTCGATTACGACGAACATAACAACCTCGTCGGCATTGAGATCCTCCGGGTCTCAGAACGGGTGCCGTCGTCCAGCCTGAAATCGGTTCTTATCGAGTCTGCATAAAATACCGATAAATCCGGGTCGGGCCCGATATTTTAGCGATCCGGTCATGCGGCCGGATTTTATTCGTTCGATCGTATACCAGAAACACACCGGGTGTATTTGCCCGGTCTTAACCTCGAACCCCCGATAAAAAAGAGGTCACTCCTTCTTCATCACGTACTCGTATGCTTCGAGCGCTGCCTTTGCCCCTTCGCCCGCGGCAATAATGATCTGCTTGCTCTTTACCGAGGTCACGTCGCCCGCCGCGAAGACCCCGGGCCTGCTTGTTTTCCCGTCCACGTCCACCACGATCTCGCCTCGGTCGTTCAGGGTCACCAGGCCCTCAAGGAACCCGGTGTTCGGTGTCCACCCGATCTCGATGAACACCGCATCGACTGCGATGCTCTGGTCCGGCTGGCCTTCGGTCTTTATCGTGATCCGGTCGAGGAACTGGTCACCGGACAGACCGGCGATCTGCGAATGCAGGTGGACCGTGATGTTCCTGATCTCTTCGAGTTTTTTCAAGTACACCGGGTCCGCCTTGATCGTGCTCCTCGCGATCAGGCTCACCGAAGACGCAATCCCGCTCATTTCAATCGCGGTCTGCACCGCAGAGTTCCCGCCGCCAACAACCGCCACCTTCTTTTCCTTGTAGAGCGGGCCGTCGCAGGTCGAACAGATCGAAAGGCCGCGCCCCAGGTATTTCTCCTCGCCCGGGATCCCGAGCATCTTCGGCTGCTTGCCCTGCGTTAAGATCACGCTCTTTGCTTTCAGGAGCGTGCCGGACGCAGTCGTCACCTCGAAAGACCCGTCTGCCGCCGGCCGGACTCCCTTTACTCCCACCAGTTCGAGCCGGACATCGAGCGTCCTTGCCTGCTCCTCGAACTTTTTCATTAAGTCTTCGCCCGCGATCATCCGGTAACCCATGTAGTTCTCGATCGCCCACGATTCGAGTGCCTGTCCCCCGATGTTCTCCGAAACAATCAGGGTCTTTAAGAGCTTACGTGCGCAGTAGACACCGGCAGTAAGCCCGGCCGGGCCGGCGCCCACGATGATCGTATCGTAGAGCTCGTTTTCCGCCGGCGTACCGAACAGCTCGTTTAAGCGTTCCGAATCAAACCCCACGATCACTTCGTCGTCAACCACGATCACCGGCACCCCGCGCTGGCCGGAGATCTCAATCATCTTTTTTGCCGCTTCCCTGTCGGCGCCTACATCGATGGCAGTGTAGGGGACGCCCTGCTTGTCTAAAAATGCCTTTGCCATCCGGCAGTACGGGCAGTTCTTCGTGGAATACACGGTGACCGTGCTCATGAAAGCGAGAAGGGTGTCCGCGAGTATAAATATTATCCAGGAGGCAGTACCCCTGCCGTCAAGCGCAACGTTCTTTTTCCCGTGCGCCCAAATACACCCATTAACCAAAAGGAGGAGGCGCGGGAATGATCGGGAGTACGGCCGGGAAATTCACGGGAGCTGTCGTGCTGGTTCTCCTCTTCTGTATCGCGGCGGCAGGAGCGGCAGGTGACCCGGGCCCGGCACCTTCGGCAACACCGGCAGTGTACCTGGACTTTAATGAGGGCAGCGGGAATGCTGTCCTCGATGCATCCGGTCACGGGAACACCGGTACGATTGTCGGCAGTGTCCGGCGGGTCGATAACAGCTGGTGCGTGAAGGCGCTGGTGCTGGACGGGAACGCGGACTATGTTGTCATCCCCCATACTTCTGCCAACCACCCGACCGATGGCGTTACCGCCTCCCTCTGGTTCTATGTCAACGACACGTTCCCCCAGACACTCGTCTCTACCCGGGCAAACGGGAACGGGGGATACCGGCTTGCCTTCGATGACGGGAACGACCTGTACTGGACGGTCGGCCTGGATACTGCGGGCGACGTGTCCGTTATCGTGCCCCACGAGAGTATTGCGCCCCGGCAGTGGCACCACGTGACCGGGACGTATGACGGGAAAACCGTGAAGGTCTATCTCGACGGCATCCTGCGCAACCAGCAGAACGCGTCGGGCACTATCCGGTATCCTGCGGCAAATTCCGTGATAGTGGGTGCGGATGCGGGTACCGCCGGCACGCCGGATCCCGAAGCACCGGGTTACTTTACCGGGGGAATCGATGAAGTGCGGATCTATTCCGGTGCCCTTTCCTATTCTGAGGTGATGGACGACCGGTTCCGGTGCACGGTCGTCCCGGGTACCGGTGTCCTTTCCCTTCCCCATTCCAACGCATCGTCCGCTGCCCTTACTTCGGGCTCGGTCGTGCTTGCACAGGATCAGACGGTTACCCGGCGCCTGACGTTTTCCAGCAGCTCGGAGAACGGGACATGGCAGGTTACCGTTCCCCCCGGTTCGGAACTGACGATCCGTGCAACCGATATCTACCCTGCCACGTATCCCGATGAATGGTACGTGGAACTCCGGGAAGGCGATACGCGGCTCACCCGGGCAGTCGCGTTCCCGGCCACCAACAATGCGCCGGTCAGGGGAACAATCGTCTCCGGTAATGCAACCGTGCTGATCCATTACTTCGGCGGCCCGGCCCGGTTCCCTGCGGGCGTGGAGCTCTCCTTTACGAGCACACCCGTAGTGGAAAAAACGGTTTCCCTTCCGAAAGCGATCCTCGAATACCCGATCATCGTGATCTACTCGGCATCGTGGGCGACCCTGATTGCGCTGATCGTGGTGATTTTCTGGGTCCATCGCCGCAACCACAAGCCGTAGGGTCACACATTTTTTTTATGCAGCGGGAACTGCCGTGGCCGGTGCTGTTTTTACTCTGCCGTAATATGCAGTAACGGTAAGAAAAAAAAGATCAGATCGTGATTTCCTTAAACTGCTTGCCGAGTACGCCGCAGATCGGGCACTTGTCCGGGGCCTTGCCGATCTCGATGTTGCCGCAGACCGGACAGAGGAAGATCTTCTCGTTCCCGAGGTCGTGGCCGGCCTTGATTGCCGCAAGCGCCTTCTTGTACAGGCCCGCGTGGACTTCTTCTGCCTTCATTGCATGGGTAAAGGTAAGGACAGCGTCGCTCTTCTTCTCCGCTTCGGCATCCTTGATAAACGCGGGATACATCGAAGTGTACTCGTGGGTCTCTCCTTCGACGCTTCCTTCGAGGTTCTTCCCGGTGGTCCCTACCGCCCCGAGCACTTTTAACAGTCTCTTGGCATGGATGGCCTCGGCTTCGGATGCAGCCTTGTAGAGCGTTGCTACATTCCTGAAACCCTCGGCGGCAGCTTTTTCGGAAAATGCCTGGTATTTCCGGTTTGCCTGTGATTCGCCGGCAAATGCGTCCATTGCATCTTTCTGGGTTGTCATGAGGGAAGGTATAGTCTGGGACGTACATAAACATTCTTCATGGGGCAGGTCAAGGGGGCAGATCTCCGCAGGAAGGGACTGGCCGGGAGGGGAGACCCGGCAGAAAACCGGGGCGGTTATATACCCGGTAAAACCACGCATACAAAAGGAAGAATGCCGGAAGAATAAAAAAACCGGAAGAATAAAAAAAATTATGGCGGCCTCACCAGTGAAAACGGGGCTGTTTTTTTGGAGCAAACTGCGTGAGGACCATGAAAGAAGTGCCGGAGAACGACCGGCCCCGGGAGAAGATTGCGAAAAAAGGGGTTCTGACCCTCTCGGATACCGAGCTTGTCGAAGCGATCCTCGGTCGCGGCGTAAAGGACCGTGACGTGCGGGCCATTGCCCGGGACATCACCGCATTCCTTGGCGACCGTTCCGGCGAGGTGCGGTACGAGGACATTCTGTCCATTAACGGTATCGGGCCGTCAAAAGCCGCACAGATCGTGGCAAGTCTCGAACTCGGGCGCCGGTGTTACCAGGAACCTGCCGCAGCAATCGTGAAAAAACCCGAAGACGTCCTCCCTCTTGTCGCCCCGTACCGGGACAAGCAGCAGGAGCATTTCATCTGCATCAGCATGACCGGGGCCGGGGAGGTAATCCGGAGCCGGGTCGTTACGATCGGCATCCTCAACCACAGCCTCGTCCACCCCCGCGAGGTATTCGCCGAAGCGATCACGGACCGTGCCGCCTCGGTCATCTGCGTACACAACCACCCCTCGGGGTCTCTCGATGCAAGCCCCCAGGACATCGCCATTACCCGGCAGCTCTCGGAAGCCGGTGCCCTGCTCGGGATCCAGCTGCTCGACCATATCATCGTCACAAAAGGCGGGTATTCGAGTCTCAAGGAGCAGGGCCTTCTCTGACCCTTCTGCCCCTCCCCGGTTTTGATAAATTATTTTTAACAAGGATTATATCTGGAGCCAGTATATTTTTCATCACCCTGTATTCTGTGGAAGGATTATGCCCGTCACCTCCCCTGTTAACGTGATGTTTGTCGATGATGAAGAGGTCATCTGCGACATCACCCGGCGCTTCCTTGAAAAGGACCCGGACATAAAAGTGGACACGTTTCTCTCTGCCGAGGCGGCGCTGGAAGCTCTCAAGACCCGGCGGTACGATGTCATCGTCTCCGATTACGAGATGCCCGGCCTCGACGGGATAGCGTTTTTAAAACAGCTCAAAAGTACGGGAAACCCGACGCCTTTTATCATCTTCTCCGGGAAGGGGCGGGAAGCAGTTATCATCGAAGCGCTCAACAACGGGGCGGATTTCTATCTCCAGAAAGGCGGGGATCCCCAGGCCCTGTTTGCCGAGCTCAGGAACCAGATACGGCATATCGACCAGAAGGAGAAGGCCCGTGCGGCACTGCGGGAGAGCGAGGAGCGGTACCGGATCATCACGGAGAATATGGACGATACGATCTGGCTCATTGATGTAAACCAGAACCTCACCTTCATCAGTCCTTCAGCCGAGCGGAAGCGGGGATATTCCTCGAAAGAACTGCGGTCGATGCCCCTTCTGGATCATCTCGCGTTACCGTTCCGGCCCGTTGTTCTGGATATCCTTACGAAAATGATCGAGGGATCCAAAAAGGATCCGAATCACCACTTCACCCGTACCCTCGATTTGGAGTTCAGGAACAAGGACCATTCGTCGTACTGGGCGGAGACCACGATCTCCCTTATCAAAAAACCGGACGGCACCCCCGCCGGTTTCATGGGCCTCGGGCGGGATATCACCGAGAGGAAAAAAGCCGAGGCGGTTATCCGTGCCGAATCCGAACGGGCCAAGGCGCTGCTCCGCATCAGCCAGATGGGCGGGAAACCCGACGATGAGATTGCCCGGTTTGCACTCGGCAAAACGCTCGAACTGACCGGGAGCCCGGTAGGGTACCTTGGGTATACCTGTGAAGATGAGTCCGAGATCACCATGGTATACTGGCCGGTAAAAACCGCAGAAGAGTGTACCGTAAAGGAAAAGCCCCTTACGCTGAAGGTGAGCGAGACCGGCCTTCTGGCAGAAGCGATCCGGCAGAGAAAACCCGTTATCACCAACGATTATGCCGCACCGTCCCCGCTAAAAAAAGGGCTGCCCGAAGGTCATGTACCTCTTACCCGGCACATGAATATCCCGCTCTTTGAAAAAGATCATATCGTTGCCGTTGTCGGGGTAGGAAACAAGGAGACTGATTATACCGAGGCCGACGTTCAGCAGCTTACGCTTTTAATGGATGCGATGTGGCGTGTGATAGAGAAGAAAAAAGCCGATGCACTCATCCTCTCCTCCCTCCACGAAAAGGAGATGCTCCTAAAGGAGATCCACCACCGGGTCAAGAACAATCTCCAGATCATCGGGAGCCTCTTATATCTCCAGTCCGTCAATGTCTCGGATCCCTTCACGCAGGGAATCCTCCGTGAATGCCGCGCCCGGGTGAAATCGATGGCCCTGATCCACGAGAAGCTCTATCGCTCAAAGGATATCGGGAGGATCCCGTTTGTCACGTACCTCGAGGGGCTTGTCGATGCCCTGAAGGATTCGTACGGCGTCGACGATGACCGGGTGACGTTCGATATTGCGGTTACCCCGGAGGACCTGACCTTAAATATCGAGACCGGGATACCCTGCGGCCTGCTGGTAAACGAGCTCCTCTCCAATTCCCTGAAATATGCGTTTCCCGATGGCCGGACCGGCCGGATCCGGATCGAGATCGGGCAGACCGCCCCCCGCAATTACACGCTCGTGATTGCCGATAACGGTGTGGGGTTCCCAAAGGTTGTCGATTTCAGGAACACCCCGTCGCTCGGCCTCCAGCTGGTGAACAATCTCGTTTCGCAGCTGGACGGGGAGATCGAGCTCGACAGCAGTGCCGGGACGAAATTTTCCATCCGGTTTGCCGGTATCGAGGAACCGGTAAAGAAATAACCCGTGTGCGGCTACTCTTTTTCAAGGGCTTTTGCGACAGCCCTGAGCAGATCCCCGGGCTCGAACGGTTTTGTGAGGTATGCGGCGGGGTGCGTTGCCATTACCCGGTTCCTGACTGATTCATTTGCATAGGCAGTTACGTAGATGACTGCCGGGGAGTAGACCTCCTGGATCCGGGTGACGGCCTCGATCCCGTCCATGGGCCCCTTGAGCGTGATGTCCATGAGGAGGAGATCGGGGCGGCGGGCAAGGGCCTGCTGTACCGCTGCATCCCCGGTAGCTGCAATGCCGGTAACGAGATAGCCGGCCTGCACCAGCCGGGCCTGGAGCTCCATGGCCACGATCACGTTGTCCTCTACCACGAGGATCGTTTTTTGTGGCATAGTCGCAGAACCCCCACACGGGTTTGGTTATTTTTCCGGCATTTCGGCGGGACCCGATCCCTTCGATGCCCCGGTGCCTGCTGTCGCACCGAGCGAGACGCCGAGTGCATATCCTTTTTTGTACGCGGCATCGGTAAGGGCCGGCTGTTTTTTGACATCCCCGATCCGGTCCATGCCGTTAATGAGCAGTTCGTCCCCGTACCGGCAGTCGACGATATCGAAGAATGCTTTAGCGGTCAGTTTGGGCCCGACAAAGACTTCCGGGATGTCCATGCCGGCGATGCAGATAAAGAGGCCGTTTCGCGTGTCCCGCTTCTCCGGCGGGACGAGCGGTTGTTTTCGGTAGTACTTGGCCATGAAAAAGACCTGGCAGCGGTCCATAAACGACTTGAGCGTCCCGGGAATTCCCATGGTCATGACCGGGGTCGCAACAATCAGGCCGTCGGCTGCGGCCAGTTTCGGGTACATCTGCTGCATGTCGTCGTCGAGGGTGCAGGTCTCGTGCTCGCGGCAGAAAAACATCTCCTGGCAGGACTGGAATTCCAGGCAGGTCACCGCGACCAGCTCCGTCTCGCAGCCTGCATCCCGTGCACCGTCAAGGGCACGGGAAAGGAGCCGGGCGGTGTTGCCCTCAAAAAGAGGGCTTCCCAGCAGCCCGACGACCTTTTTTTTCATACCAGCATTGGGGAAAAACACGCAATATACCTTTGCATGAGGAACGGCAGGGCCGAAAGGCTGACGGCCCGGATTCGTACAATCATAACTGATATATATCATTGGTATAAATGTGAAGTCTGGTGATAGTTCTGACAGAACAAAAGACGTATACGGCAGGCCAGAAGGTCGGGCCGGGAAAGTACGTTTGTATCGACTGCGGAAAGGAATACACTCTCGATAAGAGCGAGCAGGATCTCCGCAAGTGCCCGGCCTGTTCCTGCGAGGAGTACCAGTGTTTCCCGATGACCCACATTCGGCCGGATATCAAGACTCCCGAGGATGCAAAGCACCCGCCCAAACGCGGAAAGAGTTTCCAGTAAATCCTTATTTTTTCCGGCAACGGTACTGTCAGGTGAGAACACCTGAAAAGCAGGGCCCCGGGTAAGGGGCGTTTTCAGGGCCCGGAAAAACCGGGCGGGCATCTTGTCAGTTAAAAGCGCAGCAATGTGCGGAGGAAGTGCCAGAGCATGGTAAACGTTTCAGCAGAAGGGCAGGTCTTTGTTTGTGAGATCTGCGGTAACGTGGTTGTAGTCAAGGAAGCCGGCGGCGGAGAACTGATCTGCTGCGGCGAACCCATGAAACTCAAAGAAGGATGAAAAAGGAGTGAGAGAATATGGTTGTCAAGAAAACAGCAGCAAAGAAACCCGTCGTACGGAAAGGAACGGAAAAACAGCTCAGGGGATTAGAGAAGAAGATCGGCAAGGTGCCCAAATTCTTCAAGGAGCTGACCGTAAACGACCCCGGGATGTACGACCTCGTCATCAAGATGGAGGACCACATCTGGAGCGACGGCAAGCTCACGAAGAAGACCAAGAAGCTCATCGCTATTGCCATTGCGGCATCGCTCCGCGACCAGCACGCGGTCCGGGCCCAGCTGATGGGCGCGGCAAACCTCGGGTGCACGAAGGCCGAGGTCGAGGAGGCGCTCAGGGTTGCGTTCCTGCTCGCCGGTATGCCGGCCTATGTGTACGGCAAGGCACAGCTCGATGAAGTGATGAAGAAATAAGGCCGGGTACAGGTATGACTGAAGAAACCTGTCCGGTTCTTCCGGCGCTTGGAGAGCCTGCGCCGGATTTCGAAGCGGAGACTACGCAGGGGCCGATGAAACTCTCGGACCTCAAGGGGAAATGGGTGGTGCTCTTTTCGCATCCCGCCGATTTCACCCCGGTCTGTACAACGGAGTTCATGGCGTTTGCCGCGATCCATGATGAGCTCGCAGCGCTCAACGTAAAGCTTATCGGGCTTTCCGTGGACAGCGTGTCGGCACACCTTGCATGGATAAGAAACATCAAGGAAAAGATGGGGGTTGCCATCCCGTTCCCGGTCATTGCCGACTTAAACATGAAAGTGGCAAAGAAATACGGCATGATCCACCCGGCGCAGAGTTCGACTGCGGCGGTCAGGTGCGTGTTCTTTATCGATGACAAGGGCATCCTGCGTGCGATGATCTACTACCCGCAGTCGAACGGGCGGTACATACCCGAGATCATCCGGCTGGTAAAGGCGCTCCAGACGACCGATGCACACAAGTGCTCGACGCCGGCGAACTGGCAGCCGGGCGACAAGGTGGTCGTGGCGCCGCCAAAGACTGCGGCCGAGATGGACAAGCGCTTAAGCGAGGGGTACGAGTGCAAGGACTGGTACCTCTGCTACAAGAAGATTTGAGCAGGCCGAAAATTCCGGTCCA
>JAQWDG010000267.1 GCA_028705545.1 Methanoregula sp.
TCGAGAAACAGGGGATGTTCCTGTAGTGCGGTAAAATGGTCTACGTGGGCGTGGGTCAGGAGCACGACAAGGGGCAGCCCGCCTGCGGCAAGGCAGGGAGCGATCTCCGCTGCAAGGAGCTCTGCCTGCGATGCAAGACCGCCGGGATCGATAAGGAGCAGGCAGTCTTTGGTCCGCACCAGGTAGGAGTTCGAGGAGATCACATCGGCCTTGCGGATCTCCGGGAAAATCTCTGCTTCCGGCACACCGGGAAAGGGCTGCCAGGTCCGGGGTACCAGCAGCCCGCTGCCGTTACCAGCCGGCAAGTGCCTCTTCCGGGGAAGCATAGATGGAAAAGATCGAGGTAAATCCTGCCAGTTTCATGACTTTCTGTACCTCGGGGGAAAGCCGGCAGAGAGCATACCTGTCGCCATCGTTGCGCAGTTTTTTGGCGGTTGCAAGCAGGACACGGAGGCCGCCGCTGGAGATGTAGGATACCCCCCCGAAATCGAGGAGCAGTTTCCGGTTGCCTTGTTCGATAAGGCCGTTGATGGCGGATTCAAGATCCCCTGCCGTTACGGTATCGACACGTCCGCAGACAGCGAGCACCGAAGCCCCGCCCTGTGCAGTTGCTGTAATCTCCATGTACCGTCCTCTAACCAAACGACTGAATTATCGTATAAGATTCGTTTAAGTATCGTACACACCCCGAGATAATCCTTCTCATCATGGAAGATACAGACTTGTTTATGTACGTGGGGGTGCAAACCATAGCTGGTAACATCCTGGTGGAGGACCCATGACTGCACCGCCCGATATCGTTATCCCCTCCCGTCTTGAGGAGATCCCGAAAATTTCCTCGGAGCTGGAGCAGTGCATGCAGTCCATGGGTTTCTCCGACGACCAGATCCTCGACCTCCAGCTGGCAGTCGAGGAAGCGATCACCAACATCATCCGGCACGGGTACGAAAAAACCCCGGGCACCATTGCCATCCGGTGCACCGCCGGCGATGAGGATATCACCATAGAGATCAGCGACAGTGCCCCGGCATTTGACCCGCTCGGCGTCCCGGAACCCGATACCTCGGCAGATATCGACCAGCGCGGGATAGGCGGGCTGGGCATCTTTCTTATCCGGAGGGTGACCGACAGCGCAACCTACCGGTACGAGCAGGAAAAAAATATCCTCACCCTGACAAAAAAGAAGTGCCCGTCGGGGCCGGTGGCAGGATAATCGTTAGTTAATAATCGTTAGTTAAAACAGGGATCAAAAAAGGGATTTATTGGTCCTTTACGATGTCCTGGATATAAGCAACGCCTATTTTTGCCCGCTTGAGCCGGGTGCTGTCGAGGAGGTGGCGCATATCGACAAACGTCCCTTCGCTCACGATCTTCTTTACCTGGGAATTAAGGTCGAGGGACGGGTTATAGGGGATGCCCCGGAAGACCACGCCGTGGTTGTGGAGCGAGATCGCCTTTTTGGACTCGCCGTTTGCCGAGCAGAGGTCGGCGATGCGCTCGGCGGGATACCCCGAAGCCGCTTTGGCAAGATCGATCCCAAAGCCGAAGCTGACCAGGGTGTCGCCTTTGTAGGCCATGCCGGTATCCGAGGCCATCCAGATCCCCGACTGGGCCGGGTCCATGATAGACGCTCCGTCGGGCAGGCCCGAACCGGCAACCGGTGCTTTCTTGATCCCGGAACTGGCAAGCCCCGAGATCACGCCCCAGATGGTCACGGCAACGATCCCCTTGTAGCTCCGGACCCGGTCCGCCGCACCGGAGAGGATCATGCGGTAGATATCTGCGACCGCTACGCCCTCCGGTTTCTGTGTGTCGAGGGTGAGGTATTCGTTAAAGGGACCGTCGAGCGTAACGTTATATCCCGTGTAGACCGGTACGTCGGCATCGGCATCGAGCGGGGTCATGAAATCCGGCGTATTGTTCCCGTCCGTGGGGAGCCAGACCATCGAACCGTACAGGGTGATCATCTCGCCAAGGAGTGCCATCGCCTCTTTCTTGTCGGCGCCGAGCGCTCCGAGGCCGAGCGAGTAGGTGATCTCGGAGAACTTACGGGTCCTGATATCGTCCTCGTTGAGGCGGGCATGGAGGAGTTTGTTCAAATCCCCGGTAACGCGGAGGACCGGGGGCGCAGTCATCCAGCCGGGCTCGATTGTCAGGGAGACTCCTTCTGCCTCGATCTTCTTATAGAATATCTCGTTAAAGAGCGTGGGGTCCTTACGCTTCTTCCGCATGTCTTCTATTGCGTCCCCGGTCGTGGGAAATATGTCGAAGATCGTGGAGAACCCGGCCATGTCGAGCACTTTTTTCGGGTACTCCCCCACGGCGGCAAGCGCAAACCGGCCGCTCCGCCGCTTCATCTCCTTTTTGAGGATGTTGAAGGTACGGAGTCCCCCGCTGGAGAGGTACGTGCAGCCCGTAAGGTCGAGCACCAGTTCCTTGTCGTCATCGTGCAGCGCTCCCTTGATCCACTCGTCAAGCTGCTGTGCCCCGAATGCATCCAGCCGGCCGGTGATGAAAAAGACCAGCACCCCCTCTCTCCGTTCGCTCTTTGCTTCCATGCCACAGGACTCCTTTATGAACTGATAAAGTGTTTACGGCAGGATTTTTTAATGTTGGCATGCGTTTTTAGTTCCCGACCCGCGGAGGAGCTCACGGACCGGGAAAGCCGTGCCAAAAGAGGCGGAAATTCCGGGACACTAAAGTTTTTTTAAGAGAATCACCGGGAATTACGGTGACGCTGTTGCAAATATAAGGAGCAGGGTCTTATCCCGGCCATACATATAGAGGCGGTTGTTTCGGGCGGTTACGGAGGTTGCGTTCTCCAGGTTTCGCAGATACGCAGACTCAAACTGCATGACTCCTGCTTCCGGACAGTTCATCTTTGTGATCGTTCCCGACCCCGGGTCCAGGGAAAAAGAGGATGAATGGATCGTATAATTGTACGAGTACCGGTTACAGCCCGACTGCCCGGAGAGGCCGGTA
>JAQWDG010000268.1 GCA_028705545.1 Methanoregula sp.
AAGAGGTTGTAAAAGACCTTCTCGAGCATCGGGTCCGCATAGATCTCGAGGTCTCTCATCTCGCAGGAGAACTCGATCGTATTGATGAACTGGGCATAGGCCTGTGCCGAGGTCTTTTTGACATTCTGCCAGACCGGCGCCTTGACCCCGAGATCGTCGTAACCGCGGGTAAACTCGATATGGTTTTTGATGGCAAGCAGCAGTTTTTCCTGCTTGTCGATGAGTTCTTCCGTTGCCGGGTCGAGCCTCCGTTCCTTTAGGATCACGTTATACCCGAGCAGCGCCGTGAGCGAGTTGAGCACGTCGTGGCGGGTCACCCCGATGATCAGGTTGAGCTTGAGGTTTGCGATCCTGAGTGCATCGTCGGCCTGCTGGACCCCGGTCAGGTCCCGGATCGAGAGGGTCATGACCGAGCGGCCCTCGAGGGTAAAATAGGCAATCGCAATATCTGCGGGAAAAACCGTGCCGTCTGCACGCCGGTGGTACCGCAGCGGGACACGGGGAATGCGCCGGTCGACGACCTCGCGGGTCTTTTCAGGCTCCCCCGAGAGAGTGAGGATGTCCATGCCGGGCATCTCGCTGCGGGTGTACCCGTACAGCGTCGCTGCCGCCTCGTTGGTATCGATGATCTTCCGGGTTTTTGCATCGATCAGGACGAGCGGGTTGTTCTTGGCTTCAAAGACGTTCCGGTACTTCTCTTCGCTTACCTTTAACGCATCCGTTGCAGCAACAAGGGCGAGTTCGGCCTCTTTCCTTTGCGTGATATCCTGGACGATCCCAATGATCCCGGTCCGGTTCCCCTCGTGATCGGACAGCGGGGATGCAATGCAGCGGATCCAGATCTTTTTCTTTTTTGCCGGGAGCTCGACCGGGATATCGTCGGATTCACGCGTTTCACCGGCCAGTACTTTTTTGAGATTGCCGGGATAGGGGGTCTCCCCAAACCACGGGAACCGTTCTTCGAGGCGTTTTCCCACGACCTCCGACCCGGGTATCCCGGTCAGCTCCTCCATGTACGGGTTCCAGAGAGTAAACTTAAGGTCGGTATCGTATGCCGTGAGCCCTTCCCGGGCATCGCTGATGATGCACTTGAGGTAGGCTTCCGAGGCACGGATGAGCCGCTCCGACTCCGCGAGGCGGTGCTCGCTGCCGGCAAGTTCGTTGTAGTTCTGGCGGAGTTCTTCTTCGGTCGCCGTCAGCTGTTCGAATGCCGCGTTGAGTTCCTCGTGCCTCTTTTTGAGTTCCTCTTCGGCGCGCTTGCGCTCGGTGATCGGGCGGGACGTAACAATGAGCCCGCGGACCCCGTCGACATCGTACTTGTTGGTAAAGACGGATTCCAGCCAGAGGCAGTCCCCACACGCTGTTTTCATCCGGTATTCCGTAGACTGCGACGAACCGGGGGTCGTGCCGACTTTCCTGTACCGGGCAACGACACGCTCCCGGTCCTCGGGATGGATGTACTTCAGGGCATAGGTTGCATGAGAATATACCGGCTCGTTCTCGGGAAATCCCAGGACCCGGTATGCCGAGGGGGAATTGTAGATGACCCGGCCATCCATGCCAAAGACCTGGATGATGTCCCAGATATTCTCGAAAATGGCCTTGAACCGCGCCGCGCCTTCGCGGACCTTGCGTTCCGCCTGGTATCTCCGGACAATCTGGGTGATCTTGTGCGCGAGTTCGGCAAACTGCGCCTGCGGATTGCCTCCCTTCTGGATGTAGGAATCGGCGCCGCTGTCGATCGCATCGATCACAACGTCTTCCCGGCCCCGCCCGGTAAAAACGATAAACGGGATTGTATTGCCTTCGGCCCGGATCTGCCGGAGGAACCGGATCCCGTCCATCCCGGGCATCTGGTAATCGGAGAGGACAACGTCGTACCGACCGTTTTTAAGCCGCTCTAGCCCTTCGGACGCAGACTCGACGGTATCGACCGAGAATTCCCCGGTGCGTTCAAGATAGAGCCGCGTGATCTCAAGGAGGGAAGGTTCGTCGTCAGCGTAAAGGACACGGATCACAGGACGTCCACTCTTGGTAATGACGGATTGTCGTGCCCGTTATTTATACAATTTCCCCGACAAAAAAACTGCGAAAACGAAAAGCATTTACAACCCGTCTCGTTGTGCAGACGGGCCGCTCGTCGGGACAATGCTCACGATGCTCCCGGGAATCTTTACCTCAAGGGATCCTTTGAACCGGTCGCACGTCTCCTGGACCGTGCCCATCTTTTGTTCGGGATTAAAACCGAGGAAGACATCGATGTAAACCGTGCTCCCGGAGCGCCGCGAGCGGACACCGTAGAAATCCTCGTACTCATCGAAGAACATGGAGAGTTCGTGCAGGATGACGATCTGGAGGTCCTCTTCGAGGGTCTTGTCAAAGAGATCGGGCAGGGAAGAGGTAATCTCGCGGACACCGGCGACCAGTAAAAACCCGATGATGATAAAGGAGACCGCCGGGTCGATATACACCGCCCACCAGAACCCCATAAGGACAACCGAGAAGACCAGCGACAGGATAACGGCGATATCGGAAAAAGCCTTTGCCCGGCGGAGACGCCACTGGGCTTCCATGATGGGGGAAGGATCGTTACATGAAAGCTGGTAGTTTTTGTGCCAGTGGTACCCGTCGACAATTGCAGTAACGAGCATGAGCGGGACGGCAATGAAAACACCGTCCATCCCGATATGTTCGGGAACGAAAATCCGGTGGAATGCCGAGAAGAAAATAATGAGGATGGAGACCATCATGATGACACCGGTGGCAATCCGGGTGGAGGTCTCGAATTTTCCCATACCGTAATCGTAACTGGTGCCGTGCCTCATCTTGAGAAGGATCACCAGCGCAAAAAGGGTGGCAATGATCTCGTTGCCGCATTTTAATACATCGGCAAAGAGGGTGACCGAGGCGGAAAGGATAACGGTAAGGATCTCCGGGATCCAGAGTCCCACGTCACAGACAAGACC
>JAQWDG010000269.1 GCA_028705545.1 Methanoregula sp.
GCCTTACCCCAACCTCACGGCCGCTTCACAGGAGCAGCACGTCCACACGTACACGAATGTCACCGGTACAATCATCGGGTTCTACACGCCGGTCTTCCTAAAGGGCCTGAATGCGGAGGGCTACCACCTCCACTTCCTCTCAGATGACCACACGAAAGGCGGCCATATCCTCGACGCCACGATCCCGGCCGGCAGCACTGTCCAGTACGATGTGACGCCGTACTTCACGATGGCGCTTCCCACGAGCGGGGCATTCACCGGGACCGACCTCTCGGGAGATTTGAGCAAATCGCTTGCCGCGGTCGAACAGTGACCGCTGCCGGAATACCCCCGCTTTTTTAGATTTCAAGGGAATGCAGCCCCGGTTTTTTCCGGTACGCAATCCCCGTTTTCCCGGTGCGGCAGGTGCGGCACCGGGCCAGAAAACAGCACCCGCGAATGCGAAAATTCTGCGCGCCCGCACTCCTGTGGATCCGGCGGTTAAGGATCATTGTGTGAAATTTTTACCAAAAAACCGGACCGGCCGGGTACGCCAAAAGTACCCGGCCGCACAGAACCCGGAACGTTCAATGGTTCCGGACCTTTCCGGAACACTTCCCGTTCGTACCTCCCCGTTCCGGAACCCTGGGACAATCCGGATGCAACGGCCGGATCGCGGCCGCAGAACCGGCCCTGTCATGGCGTTAACCGCCCGGTTCGATGATTGATGCCATTTTG
Source organism: Methanoregula sp. (assembly GCA_028705545.1). Lineage (GTDB taxonomy): Archaea > Halobacteriota > Methanomicrobia > Methanomicrobiales > Methanospirillaceae > Methanoregula. Next base: position 718 of record JAQWDG010000269.1, read on the forward strand.
CATATATTTCACCGCCCGGAGCGTGGCCCTTTATAAGCCGCTCCAAAAAAAACAGGAATCAGGACAATCGCCAGGGAAATACAAAAACGGCGGTTGCCTGTGGAGCATCACACCATGATATCACTTAAAAAGATCGGACTCGTTGCCGCAGTCCTGATATGTACGGCCCTGATATGCGTACCGGGAGTTGCCGCAGCAGGGCCCGAACAGGGAATGCAGGATAATCACCAGGGAAACGACCAGCACCAGCAGAACTTTGCCCAGGGATCCCAGAACGGCGGCCAGGGCAGCAACGGCCCGGGCCAGGGATCTTCCGGCACAGACAACGGAAACAATGCAAACCGCGGAACCAACCAGATGGCAGGCAACATGACACAGCGCCAGGGCCAGCCGCCCGGAGATTTCCAGAACAGGACCGGTAACGCAACCGCACCCGGGCCGATGTTCCTCGGGAACATGACCCAGTTTGGGCCACAAAACAGTTTCGGGCCGGGGAACATGACGATCTGTAACACAACCGATGGCAACACCACCCAGTGTATGCCCTTTGGCGGCAATGGAACGCAGGCCTGGGGAAACGAGACCCGCCAATACCAGTACAGCGAAAACAGCACCTGGCAGTTCCAGCATCAGGTCCGGGATGAGAACGGCAACGGTACCGGCAACGCACAGAACGGGAACGGGAACAATGCGAACAACGGAGCGGCACAGGGACAGGGATCCGGCCAGAACTCAGGCCAGAACCAGAAAGACGCCGGCCTGATCTCCGCGTTCCTTGCATGGCTCAACAGCGGCAAATAAAACAAAACAATACACATCCCCATACTCCCGCCCCGAAAAGATCCCTCTTTTTTTCGGGGTTTCCTCCGGAGTCTGTCCTTTGCGGGTTCTCTTTTGCGAGCCTTTTTTCATATCCGGGCACGAATGGATCGGTACAAACTTTTGCGCGAAGCCGACGCTGTTTTAGAGAGCCACCATGACTGCCATCCGCGGGATAAAAAAAGAACTTTTACAGCTGCTTCTTGAACTCGGGAAAAACAGCCACCCCAACGAGTTCGCGGCGCTCTTAAAAGAAGAGGGCGGGGTCATTGCGGAGCTCAACCTCCTCCCCGGCACAATCACCGGCAGTTCCTCGGCCTCGATCTTCTTTGACATGATGCCGCTCGATACCCATATGGCGGGAAGCGCCCACTCCCACCCGAACGGCGTCTGCCGGCCTTCGGACGCGGACTTAAACTTCTTTCCCCGGGCCGGCCGGTACCACCTGATCATTGGCGCCCCGTACGAGGAAGGGTGCTGGCGGTGTTTTACCGCGGACGGCGATCCGTTCGATCTTAAGGTGATTTAAATGACTGCCCGGCGCGTTGTTGCCACCGGCACGTTCGACATCCTCCACCCGGGACATATCTACTACCTGGCAGAATCAAAAAAACTCGGGGACGAGCTCTGGGTGATCGTTGCCCGGGACGCAAACGTGAAGTTCAAGCCCCGCCCGATCGTCCCGGAGGAGCAGCGCCGGGCAATGATCGCGGCGCTCAAGCCGGTCGACCACGCGGTCCTCGGCGACCCGGCCGACATGTTCCGGCCCATCGAAGAGATCCGGCCCGATATCATCACGCTCGGGTTCAACCAGTACTTCAACGAAGAAAAACTCAAAAGCCAGCTCGCGGAGCGCAATCTTCCCGCACAGGTGGCCCGGATCGGCAGGTACGAGGGCGGCGATCTCGCAAGCTCGCGCCTGATCGTCCAGCGGATCATCGAGGCCCGGGGCGGGGATCAGCGCTCCGGGTAAAACGGGCAGTCGGTCATCCGGCACTCTTTGTTCATACCAAAAAACCGGCAGGTCACCTTCGGGTCGAGCGGTATTTTTACACCAAGGTGTTCGGCAGCAAAGGCAACTGCGCCCCGGATTGCCAGAAACGTGTTACGCTTGCAGCACCGGGGCCCGCCGTTCCTGGCAACCTCCATCAGGCTCTCTGCAACGACCATGTTTGCCTGCTGCCATTCGCGGTGCGAGAGCGGCGTTGCGCCGGTGACTAGCGAGATAAAGATCCCGGTCCCGACCGCCGCCCCGCAGTCTCCCATGAACCCGCAGGCGCCGCCGGGGATCACCGCGGCCCGCTCCCGTGCGGTTGCGATCAGTTTTGCCTTTTTTTCCTTCTGGCCCGTGACATTGCAGTACGCTGCAAGCAGAACCGCCGGCACAAGGAAGTGGTGCTCGGGGCCGTGCATGTGGACAACCGGGTTCT
>JAQWDG010000270.1 GCA_028705545.1 Methanoregula sp.
CCTTCCGTTTATCGTTAGAGGGATTATCCGGGTATCCTCTTTTGAGAATACATCAGAAATAAATAATACAACTCCTATGGTACCACCATGGGAGACCTTCCTGCATCCAATGGAGCACCAAAAACCGGTGCGCTCAGCGTCCTCTCTCTGCCGTCCGATGCCCCGGTCCTGCTCGACGGCACCCTCACCGGGAAATGCACACCGGTGACCTTAAGCGATCTCGCGGCCGGGAAGCACACGGTAGCGGTCCAGCTGCCGGAGTGCACGCTTATATCCCGCGATATAACGGTGGCATCCGGAAAGACCGTTACGGTCTGCCTGAAACAATTAAGCGAGGAGGAGCAGGCCCGGGCAATCCTTATCGCCCTCTACACGGTCGGCTTTATGGTCGTCCTTGTGGCACTCGCCTTTATCGACCGGCTGTACTTCGGTTCGCTCGATGATCTTACACGGCTGATCATCTATATTGCCTGTTCGGGAGGCCTCGGCAGCCTTGCCTACAGCATATTCGGCTACATCGAGCATCGCGGCAAAAACGACTTCGACCTGAGTTATTTCTGGTGGTACATCCTCCGCCCGTTCATCGGCATCATCTACGGTACCTTCGCCTTCCTCTTTGTCGCCGGCGGACTCATGACCTTATCCGGGGTATCCGTGGACACGAACCTCTTCACGACAAAAACGGTCATGTTCTATTGCGCACTCTCATTCCTCGCCGGCTATGCTGAACATGCATTTTCCCTCCAGCTCAAGGAACTGGCAGAAGCGGTATTCAAGAAGGAGGATTCGAACTAAGGACGTGCCTGACCGCCCTTTGGTCCGGTCTGTTTTGCCGGGACCCCCCGTTCCCTTTTTCCGATGTGCAAAGGATCCCTCAGAACCCTGCGGGAAGCCCCCGGTTACCCTACCCACCGTACCTTCTGTCTGAGTTCCGGGTCAATCCGGGCCGGAGCCGGGGGCACCTCTGCCGGGTAGCCGAGCGGGGTGACCGCCACGAGCTCACGGTCGTCTGGGATCGCGAGGATCTTTCGCAGGGCCTTTTCGTCCCGCAGGGGGCCGGTCATCCAGCAGGTGCCAAGCCCGAGCGCGGTAGCGGCGAGCAGGAGGTTCTCCATCGCAGCGCTCGCACTTTCCAGGTTTGCCCTGCGGAAATCCCCGGTATCCGCTCTATCGGTCAGGATCACGATCACCACCGGCGCCCCGCCATAGGTCTTTGCAAACCGGATAAACTCTTCCCGGGAAAGGGAGCCATGGCCGGAAGAGGCGGGCAGGTTCCGGGTCAGCTCTTCAATAACTGCCCCAAACGAGACCCCCATCTGCCGGATCGTCTCCTTTCCGGTCACCACGATAAACTCCCACTGCTGGCGGTTCATGGCAGACGGGGCCCAATTGGCCGCATCGAGGATCTTTTTGATCTCGTCTTCTGGCACCGGGTCCGGCAGGTAATTCCTCACCGCCCGACGGGTTTGGATCGCTTCGAAGAGTTCCATGATGGTTCACGCCTTTTGTCCGGAACGGGGCCCGGATTCTGCTGCCTGCACCAGCCGCACGCCGAGGTCAAAGGCCCGTTTGCAGTCCTGCGGGAAGATCTCCCTATGCCGTTTCCGCCGCTCCTCCGGATCCGCATAGGAATAGACCACCTTGTCGAAGTCCTTAAACTGGAGCGTCTCGTTGCAGAAGAGGGTCTCGGACGACTGCCCGAATATCATCTTTAAGACTGCCGCATTTGCGCCGATGGGCCAGCTGTACTGCTCCTTCATGATCTGCTCGGAGACGTTCATGGTGTACACAAACGCCGTCGGGATCTTTTTCGGGAAAATGCAGGAGTGGTTTTTGTCATAGACAAGGTACGGGAACATCAGCCGTTCCATAAAGGATCGCATCTCGCCGGTGACGATCCCGAAATAGATCGGGGAGCCGAGGATCAGGACATCCGTGTCGCGGATCCGTTCCAGCACCGGGGCGAGATCGTCTTTTACCGCGCACTTCCCGTAGCTCTTCCCGCCTTTCGTCTTGCAGGCAAAACAGCTGATACACCCCTTGTAGTCAAGGCCGTAGAGATGCACGAGTTCGGTCTGTGCACCCGCGGATTTCGCGCCTTCGAGCGCATGTTCGAGGAGCGTTGCCGTATTCCATTTCTTCCGCGGGCTTCCGTTGACTGCGATAACGTTTGTCATGGGTTCACTGCTTTTCGTCTTTTATGACCTCAGCAACCTCGCGGGCGGCAAGGATGCCGTTCAATGCCGCCGGGAACCCGGCGTAGACCGAGACCAGCAGCATGATCTCTACGATCTCCGATTCGGTGAGGCCGGCCCGTAGCCCGCCGCCGATGTGGAACCGGAGCTGCGAGGGTGCCGTGCCTTTTGCGGCAAGGGCCGCGATGGTTGCAGCCTGCCGGTTCCGGACGGGCAGGATCCCCCGGGCATAGATGTCCCCGTACCCGAACTCGATGACGTATTTGGTGATGTCCGGGTTGATGGGATCGAAAGTCTGCCTGAGCACCCGCTCCTGGTCGGGAGCGATCTGCGCGAGCAGCTCTTTTCCTCGTTCGTACCGGCCTGTGGATCCGGCGTGGACGGACTCTTTTGAGAGAGTCTGACCGGTTTCGGAAAGGACTTCCATGAGCGTCCCCATCGCGTTTAAGGTCGCCGGGAACCCGGCGTAGCCCGCCATCTGGATGATGATCTCCCGGATCTCCTCCGGCGTGCAGCCCACATGGAGCGCCGCGTGGATGTGGACTTTGAGCTGGGGGGCTGCCGTGCCCATTGCGGTAAGGGCTGCGACGACTGCCTGCTCCTTGGTCTTGTTGTCGAGCCCTTCGCGGGCGTAGATCTCGCCAAACGAATATTCTATCAGGTACCGGGCGAGGTCCGGGCATATACTGTTGACTTTTTCTTCAACAGCAAGGCCTGCCTCGCCGTCGATCTCCGCTAATTTTTTCCTTCCGATAGTTGCGTAATC
>JAQWDG010000271.1 GCA_028705545.1 Methanoregula sp.
CCGATATCCGGTATTTCGAGAATTCCGGAAAATTTTCCGAAACCGAACAGAAAATCCTCGCTCTTTTGCACAACGGCAGGGACCGGATCATCTGCGAGTACCTGATCCGGAACCCGGCAACAACGCGGAGCGATCTTGAAAAGGTGCTGGGGATATCCGGCGCTGCGGTAACATGGCACACGAACCGGCTCCGCGAAGCAGGGATCCTGACCGTAACAAAGACCGGGAGGCTCGCGCGTTACACAATTCGGCCGGAAGCCCTGCGGGCGTTTGACAGGTACCTGCCGCAGGACCCAACGCCCGGCCTGACACCAATTTGTCTGAGTGACGGTTCGTGGGATTACTGATAAACTGCTGTGAAGATGACCGTTTTTCCTGCCCCGAACCTGATGTGGCAATCGGGAAACCGCTTCTTCCTTTTGGCAGCACCCGGTTGCAGACCGGTAAACGATCGGGCGGGAAAGGTTAAGGGCAGGAGCGCTCCACGCTTGTAGAAAAACCCGGGAAATAGGTAATCCCGGGCGGAAGTGTGCGGATATCCATGGTTCAGGAAACAACTACGGAGAAAATACCTGCGATCGCAAAGAAGATCTTCTTTCCCGTGCTCGGGATAGCGCTGATCGCCATAGTGATGCGGTTCCTGGGATTTTACCCGGAGCTCGTCGTGTTGTTCATCCTTTTTGTGTTTATCATCCCGCCTCTTCTTTACCTTGCACAAAAAAAAATCGCCGATCCGGTCCCGCTCTGGCTGTCCCCGCTCTTTATGGTCATTACCCTTGGTTTCCTGTACACCGGTATCATTTCCAGCGACAATGCCTATGAAAATGACCTGATCCTGGTTACCCTGATCTTCCTGATCTCAACGTTTGCGGTGATCGGTCCTTACCCCTTCTTTGAAAAAAAGATCCGGATACAAAATCCCTGGAAACTTTTCCCCTTCGCGGCGTTTATCGGCACCGCCCTTTTCCTTATCGCAACCATGGGCGAGATCTACGCGAGCAGGTCGTGGCCGGCATTTTCCTCCTCGCTCCCCCTGACCGGCTGGATTCTTGACGGCCTGGCAAATCTCCTGCAGGTCCAGGGTACGGTGTATGCATTTTACTCCCATGTGTACAGGACACTCTGGGCATGCGGGTTTTACCTGGAAATTTTCATCATTGCAGTGGTGTATTATGCAGTGCTGGCCCGGATCTATCCTGCCAATACCGGCAAGGGCCATACGTGAACGGGAAAAGCCGTGAGGTTCCGGAGGAAAACAGAACCATGGCTTATGTGAAGTATCCCCGGGAACAGGGAGATTGATCGATCATTCGGGAGATACCCGGATTAATTGAGAAACACGGACACATATAACAGGAAAGGAAAAATTCCGGATGCCGGGAAAAGAATAGTGTCATGGTTTCCCGGACGCGAACCGGTTCCCGGTTCTGCTTTTTTTAAAAAGGACTCATTTGCGGTTACAAACGTTATGTCCGCAAAAACATCTCATCCAGCTTCGCCCGGGAGAACCGGATCATCGTGGGCCTCCCGTGCGGGCAGGTGAACGGACACTCCGCTGCCCGGAGCTGGGCGACAAGACGCTGGCACTGTTCGAGCGTGCAGACCGTGCCGGCCTTTATCGCGCTCCGGCAGGCAACGATCCGGGTGATACGCTCGCGGTCGGTGACCGGCCGGGTCGGGTCGCTCTCCACGAGATCGGTCACCAGGTCGTCGATCTGTTCTGTCCCCTCGATCTTTCCCATGATTGCGGGCACGGCCCGCACGAGAAACGACCCGGTCCCGAACTCCTCGATAACAACGCCCTCTTTGGAAAGAACCGGGATGAGGTCCTTAAGGATTGCAGAGTCCTTGGGCGAACGGTGGATCACCGCGGGGACGATGAGTTCCTGCGCATGGCGGGCCGCGGTACTCTTCTGTACCTGTTCGTAGAAAACCCGCTCGTGTGCTGCGTGCTGGTCGATGATGATGAGTTCGCCGTCCGGCGCTGCGGCAAGGATGTAGCACCCGCCGACCTGCCCGATCACTTCAAGGGGCGGCACGGCTGCGGTAACCGGGGGAACGCCGCTCGAAAGCTCGGTCTGCCGGAGCCGGTGGTCGGTTGCTTCTGTCCCGGTATGAGTCGGCTCGGTTAACGGCACGGTTACCGTTTCGGGGCCGGCAGCAAGCGTTCCCGTGCAGTACGTGGCAACCGGTTCGGCCACGGCAGGGGAAACATCACCCACTGGTGAAACGGCATTTTCAAGGACATGGTCGCGGGGCGCTTCGGCCCGGACATCGGGAATAAGGTCCTGGTTTTTGAGCGCACGGCGCACTGCTTCGCGTACGGCCTCCGCGATCTCCTTCTCTTTCGAGAGCCGCACCTCTTTTTTTGTCGGGTGGACGTTCACATCAACGAGCCGGGTGTCGATCCCAAGCGAGAGAAACGCAACCGGGTAGCGGTCGCGGGGAAGGAGCGTGCCGTACCCCTCCTTTGCCGCTGCCGTTATTGCAGGGGTCGAGACAAAGCGGTTATTGATCGAAACGAGGATCCGGTCGTGGCCCTTGCGGGAGAGGCCGGGCCGGGAGACGTAACCCTCGATCTTTACCAACGGCATCTCGCAGGCAACCGGCACGAGTTCGCGGGCGCAGTCGCTTCCGAAAAGCCGGGCAATGGTGTCGAGCGGGTTCTCCGCCCGCGCTGTTGTGAGCTGTTCGCGGTTGTTGTGCGAAAACCGGAAGGCGACCTGCGGGTAGGCAAGCACGATCCCTTCGAGGATTGCGTGGATCCGGGCGAGCTCTGTGTTGAGGTTCTTCTGGAATTTTTTTCGGGCCGGGGTGTTGAAGAAGAGTTCTTCGACAAGCACGCTCGTCCCCTCCGGCGCCCCGGTACTTCCATTTTCAATTATTTTCCCGCCGAGCACCACGAGCTTTGTCCCGGCAAGTGCCGCGCCCG
>JAQWDG010000272.1 GCA_028705545.1 Methanoregula sp.
CTCCAAAGATCTCAGCAGAGAAAGACCCGATCAACTCGATCAAGTCGATCATTGTCAGCCACGTGTCTGACAGATGGCTGACGGTTTTTCAGGTCTCGACCCGGGTAATCGGGTTGATCGGGTGATTTCCCATCACTTGTTCTGGAATCCCGTAGTTAACCTTCGGTTCCACTGGAGAATTGTCCGGTTGATGTCAGACAACTGACAATGACCGCAGAATTCTATGCAAACCTCGTATTTTTCCAGAACAAGATCGAAATCCTTAACCGATCATGGATATAACCATTCTCTGCCGATGGCCGGATGGGGATTCGGCCGGCGTAAAATCATGCCTGCATCGTGGTGGAATCGTGGATCTACGGCGGAACCGTGGTGATACCGTGGATCGACGATACTATCGCGGTGAACCTGTGGTAGAACCGTAGATTCGTGACGGAAAATGAGGTGACAACATATGGAGTATCCACTGACAGTTGACGATATCGTGCAGCAAACGGGCATCAATGCGTCGACGATTCGGCGATACCTGCGGGAATTCAGCGAGTTCATCCCGTCGATGCCGATCAACCGGAAGCAGACGATGTATGGGCAGGAGACGATCGCGATCGTGACTCGGATCAGCGAACTCTATGCGATCGGCAAATATACCCGGGACATCATGGAGGTCCTCCGGTACGAGGTGCCGATCAGCGTCGAGGTCAGCAGGGTTGTAGAGATGCCGGAATCCGACGAAACGGCGCTCATGGTGCAGCCCGACGTGCACGAACTGCAGGAACAGATCGATCGGATCGTCGCGCTGGCCGAATCGCTCGTTGAAAAAACGCTGCAGATCGACGAACACGAAGCCGAGATCACGGCGTTGCGGCAGACCCTGGTCGATACCCGGGCCCAGGTTGCAGAGTGCATCGACCAGATGGCAACAGTCGAACGGGGGATTCGGAATCAGCCAGCCGATCCCCGGGTGGACGCGCTTACTGCCGAGATGCGGCAGACCACCGCCCTCATCCAGCAGCAGAACGCTACCATCGCCGCCCTCACCGACGAGATCCAGAAACGACCGACCTCGTTGACCGGGTGGGTGAAACAGTCGCTCGGCTGGCAATAGGTTCGCCGAACTGTATCTTGTCTCTTACCATTTTTCGCGAAATCTTTTCGTAGCATCGTTCGTTGCGCGAACGAAACGTTTTTGAGGGGGGAATTGCAAACACATTCCCTGGAATATGCCTGATATCTGCAATGCTCTCCTCACGATCGTCGGTGTCCTGGTCACCTACATCGGGGCCGTCTACATTGAGTGGATCGTTTTTCCCCGCCGTCTGACCGGCAGAATCGATCTCCGCACCGTGCTTGCCGACTGGCGGTTCGTCGGGTTGACGGCGGCCACCCTGTATATTATCGGGGTTGCCCCATTCTGCTCAACCGACCTCATCGCAGGCACCGTTCTGGTCGCCCTCCTCCTGACCTACGTGTTTGCCGGGTGCCGGGGGGCCGCGATCGCTCGGTCGGCCGGAGGCCCATAAACCATATGATGCTATACGACTGTCGGCGGCCCGGCGCCGGGGGGCGGGCGGGTGTGTGACGAACACTGTACCACCTGCCGGCACCGGGACTGCGCGTCGCCACGCCGGAAATGGCGGGTCCTGACGCCCGACGAGGTTAGACGGCGACACCAGCAGGAGGGGACGATACCAAAACAGTTATATACGAATTCGTGAGAATCAGCATAATGACAGATCGACGGCTTGTCATCCCGGTAACTCCCGTGATCATAACCTACCTCATGCACCACGACGTTGCAACACGGAACGAAATTACGATAGCAGTGTATCGATTTGCACAATTTCTGGATACTGCGAATGCAACGATTCGAGTCGATGGTGTATTTCGGGGACACTTGCATAATCCGGAGAAGGGGATTGAGAGTGAGACCGTAGATCGAGAATTGTGGTATTGGGTATCAAACGATTTCGTGACGATGTTCAACCACGACGATATTGATGATATTTGTTTCTTGTTGAAAAAACGGAGTTATTTTGACGCATATCGTCGTGAACGTTTAGAGCAAGAGTGCATTGAGTTGCGGTGTTTTAACAGTATTCCGTTCCGAACGGGCGATGAACGACGAATATTTGTGGCCGGACTGATGAACATAACAAAATCGTAGAACTAAGTATGTCAACCTTATTGTATGTCGCACAGGCCGACAGCATCCACACCGCCCGGTCGGCGGCGATCTTCGTCGACCGCGGGTGGGACGTGCATATCGTGCCGAGCATCGAATACGGATACCTCCACCCGGCGTTCCGGAACGTGACAGTCCACCACGTCACGTATACGACAAAAAACCCTGACGCCACAACCCACGGCCGTCATCTGCCAAACCCTGTGATGCGGGTGGCAAACGCCCTGGTCCGCCACTGTCCCCCCGTCCATGTCCAACATCTGGTGCAGGTGTTCGACCGGGTTCACCCCGACATCATTTACAGCATGGATTTTCAGTCGGGCGGCTACCTGACGCTTGCTGCAAAACAACAGATGTCAACATTCCCGGTCTGGGTGGCGGCCAACCTCGGCAGCGACATCTACCATTTCCAGCAATATCCCGACCACCGGGAACGAATCAAACGGGTGCTCGCAGCATGCGACTACTATGCCTGCGAATGCCACCGCGACGTCCTGCTTGCCAACAATCTCGGCCTCAAGGGGGATTCGCTACCCGTCACGCCAATCGCCGGCGGGTTGCGGTTCGACACCCTTCCGGCAACGGTTCCCCCGTCGCAACGCCGGTGTATCGCCGTGAGTGTGACGGACGGGATCAGCACGTCGATGCTGGAGGCGATGGCAATGGGAGCGTTCCCGATCCAATCGAACACCGCCTGCGCGGACGAATGGTTTACTGACGGCGTGGGTGGGTTTCTCGTC
>JAQWDG010000273.1 GCA_028705545.1 Methanoregula sp.
GAGAGATCACCGGCTTCAAGGGCAGGAGTCAGGTTTTCAATAACCAAATGGGATATTGTCATTTTTATATCACAGTGCGGGGCGCCGGGTCAAATACTGTCAGATTGAATAAAATATTATATAAATGTTGCTTAAGTTGCCCGCAGCCAATTCACAAAAGTTTTCAATAAATTTACAAAAATCTCGAAAAATTGACATTTTTTAAAAAGAATCTTGATAAAATCAGTTTTTACATTACAAATCCCCAACTGCCAGAAAGATCCAGAACCAATAATTAAACCCTGAATAACCCTGTAGAAAAATGTTCTTCGTCCTGATACACAAAAAAATGTTAAAATTACTATCTGACCAGTGTTCTCTGCACCACGTGATTACCAGATACATCTGAAAAAACAAACACCGAATTTTTCCACAATCTATCGAAGAAAATGCTTTATTTTCCACAGATTGTATCAAAATTCAGGTACACCTTTTTGCCATCCTGCGTATGGCTGACTTCGGGATGCCACTGGAGACCATATATCTTTTTTTCCGGAAATGCCATCGCTTCAACACCGCAAATATCCGAACTGGCAAGAATGCAAAACCCTTCGGGAACCTTACAGACTTCATCCGCATGGGAAGCCCAGACAGAAATATTCCCGGGGTACCCTTTCAGGATATCATCATGCTCGTGGATATGGACATCCACAGAACCGTATCCCCCGTATTTTCCCGGCCGTACTTCTCCACCGAATTTTTTTGCAATAATATGAAGGCCAAGGCAAATTCCAAGGACCGGAATCCCCAGATCCAGATACTCTGCACATATCCCGGCGCGCCCGATATCTGGACCTCCCCCGAGGATAATACCGCGGTACTTTGCAGCAATCTCTTTTGGAGGAGTTGTATTGGGGACAAGCGCCACTTCGATATCCTGGTCCCGGAGGGCACGGTGGATCAGGTGATTAAACTGACCGAAATTATTGACAACGCAGATCGGACGCATCGTTATTTACCTCATTTGCATTGTTGGACTATTAAGCCTCTTCAACAGTATGCTTTGACCGTTGAGAGGATTTTTTCCTGAATCTGTTGCGGGGTATACCCCTTCAGGTATGCAAGGTACATTGCCCCCCCTGCCCCGGTTCCTTCTTTTACTTCGCCGTCGCAGTAACGGGACAGGCCGGGATGGCCCAGTGTCCCGAAACAGGGATCGACATAACAGATACGGATCCCCATCAGTGATGCCAGTTTTTCCACGTTCGCCGATTTGTCCTCTTTCACATACACGGTCGTCGCAACCGGGGGCACCGGCCGGTTCAGGGCTTTTATTACACCGCAGACCGCGAGCATCTGTGTTCCCCCGGCAAATATGAGATGCCCGTTATAAGATTCGGCAATACCTGCGGCAACCGGTATCATAGGATCTCCCATTCGCCGGACAATTTCAAGGGGATCGGTAACCGGATTGCCGGCAAACTTGTCAAGGACTTCCCGATAGAGTGCTTCTTTGTTGCTGACGGGATTTTTCACAAAACTGCTGCTGACGGAAGCGGGATAACCGAGAGCCCGCAGAACGCACAGCGCTGTTGTCGTCCCTCCAGGAACGCATTCTCCAAGAACAAGGAGATCGCATGCGCTGGAAAGGAACCTGCCGATCTCTTTCCCCCGGATATAGAGGGATTCTGCCTGCGGCACGGCATCTCCCGTACGCGGATCGTTTCCCGGCTCCCCCAATGCATCTATGCAGGGAACAGTCATCCGGTTTTTCAACCCGGCATTGATAAAAAGCGGAGGGAGTCCTGTTAATTCCATCATAGCGCGGGTAATGGTTGCAGGTGTCGGGCACCCGGTTGGCGTATTGGGTTTGAGCGGGAAACTCGTGATCCGGCCGGTTGTAACCAGTTCTGCATCGAGATTTGGTGTCAGGAGTGTTTTTTCAGGCCCCGGTCCCGCCCCGGATAGTCCCGGTACCGTGGAAAGGAGGGTGTTCCCAAGGATAACACAGAAAATCGGATGCGCTGGGGCAGGGGTACAGGGTGGCACATCTCCGGTAATAAACGGCATATTTATCTATTGAACTCTTTCACGCGGAGGGGTTTGAACATATCGTCACCCGATATAATCGCGTTTAAGTAGAGTGGCAGACAAGTACCACCCACATATCTAAACGCGGACACCGGGTTTACGGACACGGGATATTACCATGAAAAAAAACACGTGATCCGAGTCCGAAGTGCATGTCCGTTACCTGGTGAGTCTTGCATGAACTCGATCCTTGCGCTCCTGCAATTCACAACAATCCTGCCCTTGGGAAAACCTCGTGATTTCGATGCATTTGCACGCCATTCATGGATCTATCCCCTTGCAGGTTACGTGATTGCACTACTCGTTGCGGTCCCGGTTTTTTTTATCAACGACAAGACACTTGCCGCTGCGGTGGCAGTGGCAGGAGTGATCGTCCTTTCCGGGGCGCATCATTTCGATGGGTTGCTGGATACCGGTGACGGGCTGATGGCGCACGGGGACTCCGAAAAACGGGTTCACGCACTTACCGACCGGTACGTGGGTGCCGGGGGGATTGCGGCAGGAATTGTCGTTACGCTTCTTCTCTTTTCCGGCCTTCAGGCAGTAACTGCCATAATTCCGGTATTGATTATCGGGGAAGTCGGTGCAAAATTTTCCATGGCATTTTTAACAGTGTACGGGATCCCGTTTAAGGGGGGGATGCACAGTTACCTTCACCGGTTTGTCCGCCCGTATTTTCCGGTGTTTTCGCTCCTGCTCTGTGTCCCGTTGATCCTTCTTCCCGTGACACCGTTTCAGCTGGCAGCGGCATTTATCATGATGATCCTGTGTCCTGTGATCCTCCTGAAAATTGCTGAACATTGTTTTGGAGGTGTAAACGGGGATATTGTCGGTGCCTCAAACGAGATT
>JAQWDG010000037.1 GCA_028705545.1 Methanoregula sp.
CGTTGCCGGCTCGACAACGTATCCGTGGTTGGTGAGACCGGACATGGGCACGGCAAAGAAGAGAACGAGCAGGCAGGCAGCCGCAATGATGATGCCGAGCCGGTCAATGTCCATGAAAAGAATATGTGTGGGGCAGGATATCTTGAGGGTTGTGATCTGGTGGTTTGCCGGAAAATGAGTGGAAGGCAGCCTGATCGGAGGGCAGTATCCGGGCCTTTCAAGCCCGACTCGGTTGAGTAAGGTAAATTCCCCTGATGTATCCCGGGAAAACCCCGGATCCCCCCCGACCGCTGAAGGATTAGTAGACGATGTGGCGAGAAATCGTATATATCATAGGATCGCAAGAAGATTTCATAGGAGGATGCGGAGGTGTCCCGGGAGATGCGGCCGAAAACTGATTTTTACCTTATAGCCCTTGCAGGCATCATTTTTGTTCTCCTGCCCGGAGCAATGGCTGACGGATACATCCCGACAAAAACAACGGTGTACTTTGAACAGGACGAAAAATCGTTTGACGGGCTGTCTGGGGGAGGATGTCCTTGATGAAATCACGGTTCCTGCTCTTCATCCTTATATGCCTCGTCCTGATTTCTGCACTTATTGCGCATGTCGGTGCGAATGTATATCGGCCAACGCTCACGAACGTCTATTTTGAAAAGGATCATGTACCCTTCAACGAATCCATTCGATTTACCATAAATTGTTACGGGTACCGGTGCGAGAACATTGGTTGTACCGCACTTGGCGACAACAGGATTCCTGGTACGTATACGCAGGATCTTGTATTCTCATTCTTTGCGACCTGCCCGGGGTACGGGTGCCGTATCTTCGAACGGCATCCCTCGACAAGCGATATGAGAATCGATTATTGTTCCCTTGAAGGGGAAACACGATCAGGAAATTTTGTCATCCCCCGGTACGCGGATACCCCGTTCCCGGAGTGTTTTGCAGCGGGAGAGAATATCTCTCCGGTTAACGATGTGTTCGGGAAAAAATATGTCAGAATGAATTCCCGGTCCTATTCATGTACGCAGGAACGGGAACAGGAAAAAGAGCGGTGCGATCAGTATCTCATTACGTTTGACCGCGCCGATGAGAAAAAGTATAATGTAAGCGACGAGATATACCTGAACCAGACTCATGGGATTGTATCGACCCCCGCCTATACTGAATGCCAGCATGCGATCGATCAACAATTTGACTGCGCCCAGTACCTGGAAACACTGAATAGTTCCTCATTGATCCTGGACGAGCAGGGTAACGTGGTATCCGAAGTTTGTTCTTTGAGGTTTTCCCTTCCGGAAGGTAACCAGACACCGGCCGATCCTCCCAGGCATCCCGATTTCATCACTTCGATCTCCTGCTGGTTTGGCTGGTTCCTTGGAAGTGGATGCAGCGTATGATCCCCGGGCATCACCGGTTTTTTACGGGAGAATTCTTTTGCGCGAGGATCCCGCCCCGTTCCGGGGCGATCGGTTAACATGCTGTACGAAACAGAGTTCCTGCTGGCACTTGTGATAACGATTACCACAGAAGTCCCGGTGCTTGTCGCACTTATCCGGGGGGTATTCCGCGATACGGGCATCCCGATCCGGAGGATTATTGGTATCGGAGCACTCTGCACGGCGCTGACGCTCCCGTACCTCTGGTTCGTGTGGCCGCCGTTCGTGGACGCGGCATACTATCCGCTGATCGGCGAACTGCTGGTCGTGCTTGTGGAGGCAGGCGTGCTTAACCAGCTGCTTGGGCTTGATACAAAGCGGGCGGCAGCCTGTTCACTTGTCATGAATATCGTGTCGTTTGGGATTGGGCTTTTGGTTTTCTAGAAGTTTTTGCCGCATACGTGTAAAGGAAACGGCTAGAAATCGTATATATATAAAAATCAGATGAAGTGCATTCATGAAACCGAATGCTGAAATGAACCCGTACGTATCATGCTGAACGCCAGTGCGTTTGCAATCAATGTACCAGCATCCGTTCCCGCCAAGAGGGACTTGATCTCATGAAATTCATACGAGAAAAAGGAAAACGGATCGTAATTATCAGTGTTCTTCTCGTTCTGGGAGTTGTCGCGGCTATACTGTGCTCTACAGCATACTCCTGAATTCGGGACATCAACAGCAAAATCCCCAGCAGGGATTGTTGGCACAATGCGAAGTACAGGAAGCAAACATAAGCCTTGTGCATAACCGGACGCTCATTCCGGTTACCGATACCGAACTGGATGCCTTTCCGGGCCTTGGGTCCACACTTCAGAACGCTCACGGTTCATCGGGAAGGTGGGTGAACGGGTACCGGGGAATTACCGATTTTGAAGCAAATATCAACCGCTATTACGATTTTGTCCACCGGGTCTGCAAAGATAAAAAGACGATGTTCGACTGTTTTCCCCAGCCTCCGCTTTTTGAATACCGCGGACGGTATTATGACATTTTCTGCCTGGAACTGTATTATCACACTACCGCCCGTCCCATGACTCCCCCCGGGGTAACGAATGTGTCGGCCCGACAGGAGAACAGCAGCCCGGTAACGAACGGGTGCAGTCCCCAAAAACCCTGCCTCGAAGTGTATGATCCCGGTACCGGCAGGCAGTTCTGGATCTCCCGGGATCAGGCAGGATATGCCCCGCTCCTGGACAATATGACCACGATCTTCCGGTCGATCAAAGGCCAGCTGAAATGCGCTGTTCCTTACGATAAATTCCCGGTGGAAAAACGGGAATACCGGTATGTCACCTTCACGGCCGCCGGTACGGTAACCGGCCGGTACTGCTATAACAACATCACGGCCGAATGCATGAATATCACTGCCGATGAATTTACCGTTCTGTTGCAGAAAAAAGCAAAAAACAGTACCTATGAAACCTGTGCGGAGAGCAACCTGATCTATACCTACCGGAACGGTACCGAAGGAGGGATGTGGTCGCTTGGCGAAGAGGATTCCGCCCTCATAGATGTTCTCGACAACAATGTCCGGGAAAATATTGACCGTCAACCCTGATACCGGCAGATGTACATAAGCCGGGGAACGCCGGAGGGGGGTTCAGGATCCTCCGCTCCCGGTTAATGCACAAGGGAAACAGCGGGGGAGTTCGCAGGGAGTATGAACGTTCCCGGGGAAAAATTCAGGAAGAGCAATGCAATGATGGGGTTTTTCTAAAAGAACGGTTCCTTGTGAGAAGTACAGTCCTCTGGTCTTGCGGTCATCCGGATTGCGGGGCGGCCAAAGTACAATTTTTCTGCTGTTTTATCCTCTCCGTTCCCGTCAGTACCAGCACAGGTCGTACGGGACAGTACCGTTAACCGAGTCCCCGGTTATTGCCACGGTCCATTTCCCCGGTTCGAAATATCCCCCGGGCCGATCGGAAGAAACCGTCATACGGACTGCCCGGTCCTCCCGGGAATCGTCAGCATCGGTAAAATGCCACGCCGACCCCCCCGGGCTTACAAGCGTCAGGGAGAGAGCGGTTTTGGGATCGTTCCACCGGAGCTCAAATGATATATTCGCAGCCTGTTGCGAAGGTTCCAGCGAGTACCATTCCATTTCTCCGTTTGAAATGGTGCTGTAGTAGCGGACCCGGGTACCCGGTGTGGGAATTGTCGTGGGTGAGGCAGAATAAGCGGTTCCCCTCTCTCCTCCTGAAAAATCGTGCGGGCGGTTCGCCGGGTATCGGTACAGGAAGATATCGTGTGCATTGTCATACCCGCCGGACCAGACAACATACTCCCCGGAAATCCTGGGGAATTCCCGGGGAACCTGCCCGTCAGCCACGATTTTTGTCGTATTCGTGGCAATATCGTAGAGCCGGATGTCGCCGCTTCCCCGCTGGTAATTAAAAGAACCTGCCGATGAATTCCGGTAGTCCTCCCAGACAACCAGGTTGCCGGATATATCGGGATACATCTGGAACGATCCGGAGGGGCTTACCGGTTTTGAAACCCCCGATTTCAGGTTGTAGAGAAACACCTGGTCCGGCCCGTTGCGGCTGTCGGCCCAGACAACATTATCCCCGTCGATCGCGGGCATGGAGCGGGAACCCGGTCCATCGTAGAGGACGGTCTTTTCCATGGTGGTGAGGTTTACGAGCACCATCAGATCGTTTGCCGGCCCGGCTTCGCGGAACACAACCCGGTCGCCGGAAATTGCCGGATCCCCCAAGGGAGTGGCTGACGACACCACGGTCCGGTGTATGCCGGACACGGCATCGTACATCTCCAGGGAATAATTCCCTTTGTTGTTGTAGCCCACCCAGAGGATCGTACTTCTGTCGATACAGGGAGATGATGACTGATTACCGGGGGAATACAAAAACGTCAGCATGCCCTGTGCGCTGTTGTACAAAAAGATTCCCCTGCCATCGCTCCAGACGTACCGGTTCCCGGAGATCGCAAGGTCGCGCTTCCACGAAGGATCCCGGATCACCACGTCCTTTCTCCCCTCCGATACGTTATACCGGTAGATCACCCGGGAATAATTCCCGGGATCTGTTTCCGGGCCATACTCAACCCACGCGATATTCCCGTCATCGCAGGCGATCGTGTTGTACTTGTAGGAGTTGCTTTTTGCTATAAGGTAGGATTCGAACGAATCCGCCCCGTAACACGGAACGACACAAAAAAGAATGAGCGCGACGATCCCGAGAACAAAAAATATCGTTTTCATGGTTCGTCATTTTTTCCTGAGATTACCGGGGATCACGCCCACGCAGCCAACTCCCGCGAGACCTGCAAGTACCAGTACTGCAGGATCCGGCGAAGGACCGGCCTTTTGCGTGGAAGTTCCGGTAACGACGGTTTTTGACACCGGATCGACAGCGTAAGTCTTTGCGACAAAACCCTCATTGGAAGAAGCGCCCGTATCGTAGAGACTGTTGTAGATTACCATGAGTCTGGTCGCTTCCGTTGAACCGTTGCGTACCGTTACGATATATTCTCCCGGTGACAGCGACGAGGTATCGATAACCGCATGCCATGAGCCGTCTTTGCCTGAGGTATCCGCAACGGGAACTCCCGCAAGGGAAAATGCCGGCTGTTTCTGGTGATCGATATCCGCAAGGAAAACGCTGATGTCGAGGAGCGTACCGGTATTCAGGTTCGTTGTCCCATTCAGCCCGACAGACGTGCCGGAAACGGCATCGGGAATATCGTCCATGGAGATTACCGGTTCTTCCAGGAGGATCCTGAATTTCTGGTACGGGTTCTCTTTTTCGTACGCATTTAATTTGGTTTCCAGGACATCTGCCGGGATATATGCAGATGAATTTTTTTCATCCGGCAGGACTTTTAAGGAGTTTACCCCGTCCACCACGTAGAAAAAGTACTGGCCCGACCGCAGCAGTGTAGTATTGGGGAGATCGGATACCGCGATACCCGAACTGTCTGAAGAGATCTGCAGGAAATACGTATAGCCTGTCGCTGAAGAGGCGCTGGTGATCCAGATGCCCACGGGGCTGCCGGACGATGTTATGGCAGTTATCGTCAGCGGCGCCCCTTTTGCGAGTATGCTGCACCGGGTGTTGAGATCCGGCGAGGTCCTGACCGTGAAATCCCCGTCGGGCGAGACATATACCGGCGATTTGAGCTCACCACAGCGGGAGGCTGTTGTCACCGCCGGCGTTGGAACGGCTGTCTCTTCCCCCCGGGCAAGACGGACCTGGGCCGATACACGATCCCCGCTTCCGGATTCCCCGATTGTGAAGATATAATCAGCGGGTGCATAGCCCTGCGTAAGGATGGGGACATTCCAGACCGGGCCGGCGGCTCCGTTCTCTACCGGGACTGTACCTTCGGCCCCGGAGTATTCTCCATACCAGACCGTTCCGTTTCCTGAATCCTTGAGTGAGAACTCGTACTTCAGGACGGTTCCCGCAGGAAGGGTTGTTGTTCCGGTAAAGCTGATGACAGACCCTGTCACCAGATCCCCGGGGACCGGATCGATGGCAATACGGTCCATTGCAGATACCGGGGCGACACAGAGGAGCAATACTCCTGCAAGGAGCAGGATTCGGGCATAAGGGTGTGCATATGGAGTCATCTTTTCATACGTCCTTTTTCGTTTGCCAGATGACCGTATGGAGAATCTATATAAGGGATTTCTGTGAGGGAACTCACCTCATGATCGGGACTGCTGCCGGTTACATCCGGGTGTTCTCACAGAACTTATATAAGATATCGTTCCTTTCAATTCCTCAAAGGCTGTACCTATGAATCCTGCGAAATGGAGTGTTCCCGGTCGTATGCCAATTTTTATTCTGGTCGCAGCGTGTGTCTTTCTCCTTATCGCTCCTGCATCGGCATATTCCCCCGCATATTCCATCCAGCCCTGGTCCGATAATCCCCCGGGCAGCGAGGCAAAACTTCCGGTGCCGGTGGGTATATGGCAGGTTCCCCCGCTGACGGTTCTCCTGGCATTCACCGCCATTTTCCTGCCGTTCTGCCTGGTACCCGTGGAGATTCTTGTTTCCTGTGCGGGATTTGTTGTCATGAATTTCCGTCGGGTCCGGAAAAACGGGGTACTGGGAAACGACTGCCGGGCGCAGATCTATCGGCATATCGTATTGTACCCGGGCGCGGGGTTTACCGAGATCATGCGGGATCTGCCGGTAAACCGCGGGACGCTGTTCTACCACTTAACGGTCCTCTGCCGCGAGAGACTTGTCGTTGCTTTTTCCGTAGTGGGTAAGACCTGCTACTTCCAGAATGCAGGGAAATTTTCCGATCCGGAAAAGAATGCGATTGCCCGGCTGAGAAACAGCGTCGGTCTCCCGATCTGCGAATTTCTGGTTTCCTGCCCGAATGCGTCGCGCCGGGATATTGCCCTGAGACTGAAGACCACCTGTTCGACGGTGTCGTGGCATATGCAGAGACTTTGCGCGGCCGGTCTTGCCACATCGATAAGAGAAAGCAGGAATGTCCGGTACGCGCTGACTCCTGTCGCGGTAAAGGTTATCGGCGATCTGCGGGAAGCAGCAGGTGGTGCCGGCACGGATTCCCCGGAACTCCGACAGGTTTCACCGTAATGTGTCTTTCCGCGATCCTGAACTCAGGTAACCCGCAGCAGGTACTTCGTTGACAGGGACGGTTCCGGCAGAATGATCGCGCTCGCAAAAGGGGAAGCCGCAGGACAAAAGGATCGGCCTGATCCTACCATGAGCTCCCGTTCCGGGCAATAAACTGATGCAGTTT
The DNA here is from genome assembly GCA_028705545.1 of Methanoregula sp. GTDB lineage: Archaea > Halobacteriota > Methanomicrobia > Methanomicrobiales > Methanospirillaceae > Methanoregula. The sequence goes on from JAQWDG010000037.1 coordinate 7,185, forward strand.
TAGTTAGTTGCCTGTCGGGAAAAACTGCCCGCGTTTCCCCTCCTAATAAACCGGGTACCCCAGGACGGAGCTGTTCAGGCCAAACGATTGCAGGAGGATCTCCCAGTGAGGGCTGCCGGGCGGCAGGGTCCAGCGAGCGGGCCGCGAGTCAAGCATGTCCGAGGAAACAAAGACGCAGGGAATGCTCTCGAAACCGTAGGCATTCCCCTTTGCTGCGAGACGGGAATAGATCTCCTCGATCATGGTCCGGTTGACGTGCCAGTCGTAATAATGCATCACTACCAGTTTTCCCTCAAGGCCATAACCGTACCCGATGATCGGGCCGTTCGGGAAATACCAGGGTTCGATATCGCTGTTTGTCTCGTCAAGAAAACGGGAATAATCAAACGGGATTCCTGATGTGCTGCCGCCGGTCTGGTTGGTATTCCCGAATTCTGCGATGACACTGTCTTTGGGAAAACTGGAGACTGGGAGATAATAATGCGATACATGCCCCGCCCGGTCCTCGCAGAGCAGCAGGAAAAAACCGGCGAGCAGACCGGCAAACAACAGGAAAATGACAAGGAGATATACCGGGATTTTCATGGCGCTTCCTTTGTTCACCTTCGAAGAGCAATCAGGAAAAATGACAGGTCCGGGAGGAAATGATCCGGGGTGTCCTGCCGGCTCCTGATTTGCGGTACCGTTCAAGAGCTGGAACCTGTCGTTACCTGTAATGTGCACTTTGAAGGGATATTATAAATGATTTATGGGCGACCCCTCTACCCGTTCAGATTCCTGCTCTCCTAAAGCACCCCGTCCTGCCCGAAGCTCCACCATGCAGAGTTCCGGTCGAGATACCCGGTATGGTCGGGGAGAGGACCGGGTGCGGACTGCGAAAAAAAGAAAGGATCGATTTGAATCCATTATTGTGCTGCAAACCCCTATGCCGAATATCGTAACGATCCAGTACTATTTTTTACCGGCATAATCCCCCAACCGGTATAATTTTGAGAGTGCTGTTCATTATTCCCGTCGTCTCTTTGTTCCGGCAATGGCGGAAATACCTATGGCTGCAATTACTGCCATCGTACCGATGGGGAACTCAAATCCCGGGACCGGTGATATCCGGGGCTTCAGGGTAAAGTTTTCTTCAGTTGTTCTATTTTCAAGAACAATCGCACGATCAACCGAAGTATATCCTTCTTTACGGACATGGACGGTCTGCTGGTATCCCCGGGCGTTCACAAGACAATACATCCCGTGATCGTCACTTATGGCGGACACGGATAACGGTGTATTATCCTGCTTCAGGCTCGATTCTGCGGTCACCGTTGCATTTGAAAGCGGCCGGCCATCGGAGTCGGTCACTGTGCCGTAAATATTTCCTGCAGTTGGCGGGGGAAGGCCGATTTCAACAGTAAAATTCCGTACTTCCACCGCGGTATTTCCCTGTGCATCCGTAGCGGTCACTATAATCCGGTTATTCCCCGGCAAAACCGGGACTTCACAGGCAAATGACGTCGTGTTCCCGCACGCGGTCACGCCGCCATCCGTGGTCTTGACATAAACCGATTTTACCGGGTATGATGCCTTTACCTCTCCGATAATTGCGGCATGGGGCGGGACGACATCCAGCCAGATGGTTTCCCCTTCACTCGGGGATTGAATAACCAAAGTAGTGAGGATTGCGGTAAACCCGGAAGCCGGTTTTGTTGTCGGTTCCAGAGTGAAGTCTGCCGTATTGAGATTTTCATTGAAAACCATCTCTTTTGTGACATTGGCATATCCTTCTTTTTCAACACGGATTTTCTGGTGATACCCGTAGGCATTATTGATACGATATGAGCCGTCGGCGTTTGATTCTGCAGTAACCGGCTGGGTTCCGGATATCAACCGGATGACAGCACCTTCAACAGGGCGGCCCACTGGATCCGTAATCTTCCCGGAGATGGTTATCCTCACCGAAAGAGTGAGACCTCCGGATTTAATCGTGAACTCTCTTGGTATGGAAACCTGGTTTCCGGCTGAATCCATGACCGTGATAATGATCCGGTTCTGACCTGTTGCTGCCGGAACATTACAGCCAAACGGTGATTCGTTGCCGCAATCGGTCGATCCCTCACCTGAAGTGATTTTAATTGATTGTAACGATGCCGGGCTTTTCACATCCCCGCTTACCCAGATATGGGGAGGTACGACATCGTTTAAAAAGATCTGGTTTTCCTGAGGAGATTTAATATCAACAACGAGGATTGAATCGTCAGCCGGGGTTACTGAAATCCCGGCATCCGGCAGAGCACCGATCCCGGGAATAATCATACATATCCCGATAAGAACCGGAACTAATAATTTCATGGTACCGGAAAAAAATGAAAGATCAGGGGGAACTGTCAAACGAATCAGGCGTTCCATCATTGTCCTGATCACTCCACCGGATGAATTGTCTGTTTCAAACTAATCGTTACTGTAGTATGTGGATTCTTCATTAGGGCTCCCTCATCATGGCTGTCGGTAGATCCTCTCGCCATCAGAAACTGGCAATACCGATAAAATAATGCCGGCCGTGGTACTCGAAAGCAGCCAAATCCGCATAATATCCAATTCGTGTTTTATTCCCCCGGCGCCTGGCCGGCCCATCCGGTGTACACACGAGACGGAGCCGGTTCTCACGTTTCGGGATGACGGTTCAGCTGTCTGCAATCTTCCATTCATCACAATTATTTAAACGATTTCTGACCATTCCCTTTACATAAGACCTGCGAAACCGGATCCTCCCGGGGATCATCGGAGGAGAAATATCCCGGATCCGCCATTATGCAGGAGTTTGCCCGTGCCGGTTATTCCTCGGTCATAAGTACCGCATATCCTCCATCCCGGGTCTGGATAATCGATTCGGCGCCACCATGAGTAATTCCGGATTTTGTGTCCCATGTGACGACCCCTTCGTTGTCAAGCGTGATCACATGCATTGACTGACTCCCGTAACCCCAGTCAGCATAGCCTGTTTTTTGTGGTACGGGAAATGCCGCAAACACGTACCCTCCATCAGATGTCCACGCAACCGGGCCATTGGCATTCAGGTATTTTTCATTCGAAACCGTGCCATCCTGACTAAAAGAGAGTTCAACGGTTTCCGTTGTGCCGCCATTACCTGTTCCGTAACGGACAACATTGTAGAGGAGTGCAATGTTCCCCTCAGAATTTTCGCGCAAAAACCAGATTTTGTTAATTTGGACATTTTTAAAGGTCTTGTCGTTTTCCACCGCAGAATTCCAAAGCAGGGTGCCGTTTCTGTCGGTTTTTGTGATCCAGCCGGTGACATTCACCTGGACTATTGTTCCCTGTTCCATCACAGGATCGGTGGTGTACCCGGCAACCGCATATCCCCCGTCACGTGTCTGGATAACCGAGGCCGCGCTCTGATTTTTCTGTAGCAGGTACGTTTCCTTTTGTTCAACAGTGCCGTTCACAGTGAGCATTATTATCTGGATTTCCGGTTTTGAACCCGGCATGTCTGCAAGAGCAAAAAGCTTGTCACCCGATGAAGAACTCAGGGTGGAAATGCTGATACCCGTTGATCTTTCAAAGAGCCGGGATGCGAGTGGAACCTCCCGCACGGTCTCTCCGCGTTCGTCCACCCCGAAGATCCGGTCCCCTGCACTTGCGGCAACATATCTTCCCCCGGACACCGGGACTAGCGATGTAATCAGGGGACTATCCGGGAAATCCCTGTCCGTGATAACGGTTCCGCGGTTATCCAGTCCAATAATCCGGGGAATACGTATCCCACTGGGAACGCTGTTTTTTTCACCGGCAATAATATATCCACCTGTGGACGTCTCAACAATGATGTGTCCCCGGTCATCTCCTCCGCTATCGATAGTCGTATTCCACTGTTCTGTACCATTTGGATCCAGTTTCAGGACTTTTATATCGCCATTTGGGACATAATCTTTCCCCATACAGCCAAAGGCGAAAATGCTGGTGAAAAGTAAGCCGATAACAATCGCTGTGATAAACGAGTTCTTCATAATTTTTTGTCCGGTGCGCACGACAGATCAGATCCTGTCAATAACTAATTCAGGAGGAGCACTTTTATATTATAGTATAAATTATTTATCTCCAGACTCTCTGCATGTTCGGGCTTCCGAAAATCTGTGTAGTTTTTTTGGGAATACTTCATAAATACAAGAAACCGGGAATTTGTCCGAACTGCATTTATTACCGGTAATACATGAAGATCTGCGCGGGTAGATCCGAAAAAGATCGGGGATGCCTGATTTCTCATGCGATTTTTCCGGCCCTTATTTTAAAACTCCCCGTCCTGCTCAAAGCTCCTTCCGTACCGTATCGCCAGCTCCGCTTTGTACAGTTCCCTCCCAAGATACCCGGCATGGTCGAGGAGCGAGACATTGCCCCCTTTGATAAGAGTGTAAATCACGTCCTGCCAGCGCTCGCCTTTCACCGCCGTCCCGTTGATCACCGCAACGATCAGCCCGTCCTCGATCCCGATCCGGAAGTTCCCCTTCGGGTCGTACGTAATCTCGTCCGGCATCCTGTCAGCCGCAATTGCCCGGTTGTATTCGAGCGGCGGCTCGCGCCGGCGCCGCTTCTCTTTCAAGACCAGCAGATCGATCCCGAGGTCTTTTGCATACGGCCGGTCCCGGGCGAGCACCATCATCTCCGTTGCCTTCCGCATCTCCGCAATCGAGCCCCGGGTCTTGTCCGAGTGCTCGCTCGTGAAAACGATCGCAGCCCCAGCCTCCATTGCCATCCCGGCAAGGAGGGCGTTAATACCAATTGAATCTGCATCGAGAAGCTCTGCCACATTTCCCGCACCGAAAAAGAGCGGGCAGCCGTAGTCTCTGAACCCGGCAAGCGATGTAACGAGGCCCGAACCCGCCGGCTGGAGCAGCGGAT
>JAQWDG010000274.1 GCA_028705545.1 Methanoregula sp.
GGCACGCTGCTCAATGCTCGTCGCTTTCTCGGGCGGCGTAGACAGCAGCCTGCTTGCTGTCCTTGCAAAGGAGGCGCTGGGCGACAGGTCGCACTGCGTCCTCCTCGACAGCCCGGTGGTGCCCCGCGAGGCAATAGCAGAAGCACAGGAGATAGCCCGCGAATATGGCCTCGACCTTGAGGTCCTGCCGGTGGCAGTGATGGACGACAGGCGCTTTATGAAAAACCCTGCCGACCGCTGCTACTGGTGCAAGAAAGATTCGGCGTCAGTACTCAAAACCCGGGCACGGGAACTGGGGCTTGCCTGCGTTGCCGACGGGATCAATGTCTCGGACACCGGGGAGCACCGGCCCGGCCTTGCCGCAAGCATCGAAGAGGGAATCATCCACCCGTTCCTTGAAGCGGGGGTCACCAAGGAAGGGATCCGCGGGATCGCAAAGGCCGCCGGGTATTCCTTTTGGGACAAGCCCTCGGCAGCCTGCCTCTCCTCCCGTATTCCCTATGGCGAGGAGATCACAAGAGGAAAACTGGGCATGATCGAGAGAGCCGAGGAGTTCCTGCACAAAAAAGGGTTCCGGCAGGTCAGGGTCCGGGTGCATGCCGGGATTGCACGCATCGAAGTTCCTAAAGAGGAGCTGCACCAAGTACTGGATATGCAGGCTGAGATCGGGGATACCCTGCGCGGGATGGGCTTCTCCTACGTGACCCTCGATCTCGGGGGATACCGGAGCGGGAGCATGGACGAGGTGCTCGGCCCCGCTGTCCACAAGACGGATAAGAAAAACCCGGAAAGGAGCCGGATATGACCGTACCGATGTACAAAGACCTGCCCTGTATCAAGATCGACGGCGAGTCCATGACCGCAGGGAAGCACGAAGTTATCGACGAGGTGCCCGAGGCGCTTTTTGTGAACGGCAGGCACGCGATGACCGCGATGATGAGCCCGAGCGATCTCGAAGACTTTGTGACCGGCTACCTCTACACCGAGCAGATCATAAAAAGCGTTGACGAGATCGAGTCCATACGGATCGAGAAAAACCGGATCAGCGTGATCACAAAAAACCTCTTCAAGGTCCTCGGCCCCAAAAAGACGATCCTCTCCGGGTGCGGCGGGGCAACCTCGTACATCGATACCGAGAAGCTCCCGAAGGTTGCGTCCGATGCAGTCTTTGCCCCCGACCTGATCCGGGCGATGATCAAGACCGTGCTCGAATCCGAGCTGCACACGATGACCGGGGGCATCCATATCGTGGGACTTGCTTCGAATGACGGGATTATCGCCCGGTCCGAGGACATCGGCAGGCACAATGCGCTCGACCGGGTGATCGGCTACGGCCTCCGGCACAAGGTCGATTTCTCAAAGACGTTCGTACTCAGTTCTGGCCGGATCTCGTCTGAGATGGTCCGGAAATGCCTGATCGCAAACATCCCGCTCGTGGTCTCCCGCGGTGCGACGACGACCCTTGCGGTGACCCTCGCGCAGGCAAACGGGGCCTGTATTGTCGGGTTTGTCCGCAGCTCAAAGATGGTGGTGTATTCCCACCCCGAAAAAGTGCAGGGCGCACCGTCACTTTTAAAGTGAATGCCGGAGCCGGCAGACCTGGCAGAGGTCGCCCGAACAGGGATCGCCGCACTCCCGGCAGCGGCGCAGGGGTTCCATGACCGGGGCCCCGGCGCAGCAGCGTTCTATCGTTTTTTTACTCGCGACAAGGTTCTGCATGGTCCCGGGATGAGCGGACTCGTAGTCCGAGAGGAAGGTGCGGACTTCGGCACGGAGGGCATATTTCGTGTACGGGCATTCGGGGAGTTCGGTAAAGAACCCCTGCACGAAGAGGTATGCGGCAATCTCTTTTTCCGGGACTGCGGCAAGGGGTTTTATCCGGGGGAGAAAGTCAGCGGCAGTCCGGGCATCCGTTGTCCGGAGGAGCCGGGGGAGGTCGCCCCGGAATGCGTTCATCAGGACGGACTGCGCTTCGTCGTCGAGGTTATGGCCGGTGGCTACGACGGTCGCCCCCGCCGTGCGAGCGGCATCGGCAAGCGCTTTTTTCCGGAGGATCCCGCAGACGGTGCAGGCCTCTTTTTCGCGGCCAATAAGCAGGTGGTCGAGGTCTTGTCCGATAATATCCGCAAACGAGACCATCCGGTGTTCCACGCCGAGCCGTCCGGTCAGGGACTGTGCGGCTCGGATGGTGTCGGCACGGTAGCCCGCGATCCCCTCGTCAACGGTAATTGCGACAAGGTTCGCGCCCGGCCATGCGGGAAGAATCCGCGAGAGGATCACAAGGAGCGCCGTGCTGTCCTTCCCGCCGCTTAAGCCCACCGCAATCCGGTCACCGGGCCGGATCAGGGCGTTTTCCTGAACGGTCGCCCTGACCAAGTCTTCCACCTCGCGGACAAGGTGCGTGCCGCAGAGATACCGCCGGTCCGCCGGCTGGAAGATCACTGCCGGTTCCCCGCAGATACCGCATGCGGGCACACCCTTTTCTCCGACAGGGGATTCCACGGCCCTATCCCCCGTGTGCGATCCGGATGATCCGGATTTCGTCGTCCCCGCCAATCGCGGCCTGTTCGGGTACGAGCGTGCCGTTCCGTGCAACGATGACCTCCTGGGGATGGAGCCCCAGTCCGCCGAGAAGCTCTCCCACCGTTGCCGGGCCCGGATCCATCACCCTCTCGGTGCGGTCCGGCAAAATAACCTTCATCTGCTTTGATGGTTGGCATGCCGGGGGCATAAACGTCCCGGTGCCGGCCGGTGCAGGCCCGGGCAAACACGCGGGTATTTCATGATCGGGAACACCAGTATTACGGTACAATATCACGAGGCACGAGGCAACTACCATGCAGGACATCACCCGGATGCAGGACGAGATCCGGCAGCTAAAGGAGCAGAAAAACGCGAT
>JAQWDG010000275.1 GCA_028705545.1 Methanoregula sp.
AGTAATTTATCCGTGTTCTGGGTCCTTTGTCGGGATTTTCCATAAGTAGGAGGATGTTTGTATATTATGATCCATTACCGACTCAGGGTCCGGTGAGGCATTGCGGGGCGCCTATCGGGGTGGTGGCAGGTACCGCACATTTACTTTTGCCCTAGAAAAGAGGATCCTACTTCCTCGCTATCGTAATATACCCCGAATGACTGACACTCGTCGACGGCCGGGTCCCCCGCTTTGACCGGGTCATCTCCCGTTCTATGAGCTCGTGGGTGTGGACTTCGGGGAAGCGTGCCTGCGCCGCATCGACCACGATCGCCATCTGTTCTAAAAATGGCGTGTATCAGGCCATGTATCCCCCGGCCCGGAGGTGGTTGTGGGCAAACTCCACGTGTGCTGTCTCAATCTGCAGGTCGAGGTGGATTACGTCATAGGTGCCTTCCGCGGCAAGTACATCGGCGGCAACTGCCTCCACGTTATCGAGCTTTGCCTCTTTGATGTTCTTTGCCGCAAGAGCTGCGATTTCTCTTCCTGTCTCCGTATCGGACCTTTTGTCGTTCTGGTTCCTTTCCGCATACGCGATTACACGTTCAATAAATTATAAATAATCAATTTAACATTATTCAAGTATAAAAAAGACATAAATATAAAAAATGACGGGAGTGGCAGGACGACCAATGTGACCTGTCAGGATGAATGAGGGCATACTCTTCATTTATCACGATTACGGGATGGTTGTATGAATTCAACTGGAGGAAGTACGATGAAAAATGATATTGCATCTGTATCCGTCGAACTAAAACCTGAAGATCTGGCAAAGTTCGGCAGTTCTGTAAAAGGCAATCTTGAGGGCATGACCGCTACGATTACCCCCATCAGTGACAGGGTGTCACCTACGTTTAACGCAACACGAGTCCTGCAAGTGAGCAACGGTCCCGATCTCCTGGTGCTTGTGACCGAAATACGGAGACTGCTGCTCCCCTACGAGAGCAAGGTATTTGCCTGGCTGAACGCGTCTCCCGATAATGCCCGTCAGTTCATAATCGATCCTGTTGGGAGCCTGAAAAAAATGAACGTGGAGCTCGATCAGGATACGTGGGCCAAGATAAACAGGGCCGGCGAGCTGATCAAAAAGAGCGCATCCGCAAAGGAGCCGGACAGGAGCCGGCTATGACGACTGACACGAAAGGCTGGGATCTTGTTGCAGGGATCACCCAGTCGGCGCTGAACCGGGAGATCGCGACACTCTTTGCCAAGGGATACCTCCCATCGCATATCCAGCAATCGATAGAGATGGGCATAATCTCCGGCAGCATTGACCTTACCTTGGGATGTGCCACGATTGATCTGGGCGGTGTTACAACGGGAATGGCGGTACTCTCTCTTCCCATCACGAAAGGAACATTATCTGTTAAAGGGGTACCCGATTTTATTATGGACGGGGCGGTCATCACGGTCAGCACTGCGGTCAACCAGTTCGAGATCGAGACCGAGCAAAAAGAGAAGCAGATCCTGATCTATCTCGACCTGCTGAGTAAACAGACGTCGATTATCACCACCGTCAAAGGTCCCAAACTCACCGTCGTTCAGGAAGCGGTCCTTAACGCACTGCTCATGGTATTCTTCTCATCGCTCTCGCCGGGAAAATACTATGTGGGGTCAGTAACACTCTCCGGCATTGATATACCCGTCTATCTCATGCCGAAAACTGCTGCATTCTCGCTCGTTCCCAACAGTGCCTCGGCGGACCTCAACGAGCTTCTCATTCTCGTTAAAACGCTGGGTGGCGGCGGGAAGAAACCGTACACGGATTCTGTTGTCCCAAAGAACAACGATGTGGTGCTTCTCATGTCAAATGAGCGGCTTCTGTCAAACGTTGTCGGAGGGGCTTTGGCAGGACAGTTGAAAGATGCGACCTTCACCTACTCAGACAACGATTACCACATGACCAATTCTGTCCCGTTCGATCAGTTCCAGTTGAGAGGTGCGCGGGTGTCGGTGACGAAGGGAGCGATCCACATCAAACTGGACGTTGCAGCGATGCACCAGGCAGGCGGAGGCATCAACATCTATGTCAAATCGGATACCGGTATAACGGTGGCCTACGATGCCGCGAAACAACAGTTCATACCTACATCCACAACACCAAGCCCGGAAACAAGCTGGGATCTCGAATGGTGGGTTTACCTGATCGCCGGATTGGTCGCGGTGCTGCTCGGTCTCATAGCAGGAATTGTTGCCATTGTCGTGGCGGTAGTTATTGCGGCTATTGCCAATTCGATTGCTGCCCCTGAGGCAGGAAAGGCCATTGACAAGATCTTCAAGGACGCATTATTACCTATCAAATGGCCCGGAGGAACGTACCTGGTGCCGACATCAGTTAATTTTCCGGATTCACTCCAGATGCCCGGGAAGGTACCCTGAAGGAAACGATCCTTCAGCGTTCGTCTGGTTCCCCGGGATAGTGACGATGAATGGACGACTCCGGTCTCCGTCCCTGAAGACCGGGGGCTGCCAACCGGGGGAGGTCTGTTTCTTGGATGAAGACCGGGCCCTCTGCATTCGGCAGGTATATCCAAAAGCGAATCATTTCCTCGCTATCGTAATATACCCCGAATGACTGACACTCGTCGACGGCCGGGTCCCCCGCTTTGACCGGGTCATCTCCCGTTCGATGAGCTCGTGGGTGTGGACCTCGGGGAACCGGGCCTGCGCCGCATCGACTACGATTGCCATCTGTTCCAAAAATGGCGTGTAGCAGGCCATGTAGCCCCCGGCCCGGAGGTGGTTGTAGGCAAACTCCACGTGTGCAGTCTCGATCTGCAGGTCGAGGTGGATTACGTCATAGGTGCCCTCCGCGGTGAGCACATCGGCGGCAACTGCTTCCACGTTATCGA
>JAQWDG010000276.1 GCA_028705545.1 Methanoregula sp.
GCATTCACCGAATTTTCCACCCCTTTTTTTCCGGAAAACTTCCTATCTCAACCCGGCATCGCTCAAAATCCCGCCCCAGAACCCCCCACCCCTCCCCCTCAAGACCCGGTAAGGGGGGAGCCCTCCAAAATTATTGCCACCCCCCTCCCCCCAATTTTCCGTTTTCGCAAACAGACCCCCACCCCCCTTGTCCGGGCAAAAACAGGGGACTACCCCCCTTATTTCCAGTCCCGAAAGGTGCGCTTCGCGTGGAGCGTCCGACGAAACGGGGAGGGGGGACCACCCCTCCTCCAAAATGTCAGAAGCCCCCCACCCACCTGCCGGAGGTTTTGTTGTCCCGGACCCCACCCCCCTTGTTTTGTATAAAAGGGGAGGGGTGGGGGGGTCATACGCGGAAGTGGGGGGTATACCCCCGGCCGGGTTTTAAGGCAGGGGAGAGACCGCACGGGATGTTTCAGTTTCTTTAAGCAACGAGCAAAAAAGTAAAAGTTTTGGTTTATTTCCGGTTACGCAGTGCAGGGAACAAAAGACCGGTTACTCTCTCTGTCTCCCGTATTCCCGATCGATCATGTCCGCCACATCTTCGAGATCGTCAAACATACGCAGGGCGTCCTTGCGCAACTCCTGCACCATTGCCCGCAGCGTGTTGCCCCGAAGGTAGATCAGCTTCCGGTGCCGGTACAGGATTCCCGCATCGATCAGGTTCCGGATATGGTGGTTCACTCGCGAGGGCGTGATATTGAGCTCCGCCGCGATCCGTTCGACCGGCAGACCTTCGCTTGCGGGCCGGTGTTCCAGAAGGGCCACGATCACCTGGGTCGCCACCCGGTCCGTGTCCCGGCCTTCCCCGATCCCGAACGAGTGGAAGAACCAGTGGATCTCCTCGTCCTCGCCCGGCGCCATCGGGCGGTCCACCTGCCGGATCACAATCTGACGGATCATACCTGCCACCAGTGTTATCGCTAAAATAATTTAAATTTTTTCCAGATTGTTTAAAAAAAGTTCAAATCATTTCTACAATTTTCATAATTTTTAAATATTTATGGCACCTACACTACTGCCATATCACAAACATCAGTGAGGTAATACGAATGGCAATTGTTCCAATCGGAGAAAGGGTTTTGATCAAGCCCAAAGAAGCCGAAGAGGTAACAAAGAGCGGGATCTACATTCCCGAGACCGCCCAGGAAAAGAAGAAGGAAGGAACGGTCGTTGCTGTCGGGACAAACGAGGACGGAAAGTCGCTCCCCCTAAAGGCCGGCGACCATGTCATCTACGGCGGCTACAGCGCGGACAAGGTAGAGTTAGACGGCGAGAACTACGTCTTTGTACCGTTCAAGGACGTGCTCGCGAAGATCGAGTGAGGTGAGAAGATATGGCAGGATCCAAGCAGCTGGTATTTAACGAGGAGGCACGGAAGTCGCTCCTCGCCGGGGTCAACAAGGTAGCGGACACGGTAAAGATCACGCTCGGCCCTAAGGGACGGTACGTGGTGATCGACAAGGCAACGAGCCCGCTCGTCACCAACGATGGCGTGACCATCGCAAAGGAGATCTCGCTCCATGACAAGTTCGAGAACATGGGTGCAAAACTCGTAAAGGAAGTCGCCCAGAAGACGCAGGACAAGACCGGTGACGGCACAACCACGGCAACGCTCCTTGCCCAGTCCATGATTGTCGAAGGCCTCAAGAATATTACCTCGGGCGCAAACCCGATCGAGGTCAAGAAAGGTATCGACGCGGCCGTGGGAGAAGCGGTCGGCTACATCAAAAAGACCAGCGTGCCGGTCAAGGACAAGGCAAAGATCGTGCAGGTAGCAACGATCTCGGCCAACAACGACGAGGAGATAGGCAAGCTCATCTCCGAGGCAATGGAAAAAGTCGGCTACAACGGCCTCATCAGCGTCGAGGACGCAAAGAGCCTCGAAACGAGCCTTGACGTGGTCAAGGGTATGCAGTTCAACCGCGGGTTCATCTCGCCCTACATGGTCACCGACAACGAGAAGATGGTCTGCGAGTACGAGGACTGTTCGATCCTGATCACCGACAAGAAGATTTCGTCCATCAAGCAGATGGTGCCGGTGCTCGAAATGGTTGCATCCGAGGGAAAGCCGCTCCTGATCATCGCTGAGGACGTGGACGGCGAGGCGCAGGCTGCGCTCTTCCTTAACATCATCCGCGGTGCCTTAAAGGTCTGTGCGGTCAAGGCGCCGGGCTTTGGCGATGACAGGAAGGCAGTCCTCGAAGATATCGCGATCCTGACCGGCGCGACCGTCATCTCGGAAGAGAAGGGCATGAAGCTCGACAATGTCACGAAGAAGGAACTCGGGCAGGCCCACGTGATCCGGGTCGACAGCGAGAAGACGCTGATTGTCGGAGGAAAAGGCGAAAAGAAGGCGGTCGACGACCGGATGACGCTTATCCAGTCCCAGATCAAAATCACCGATGCCGAGTACAAGAAAGAGGAGCTCAAAAAGCGCCTCGGGAACCTGGGCGGCGGCGTTGCGGTGATCAAGGTCGGCGCGGCAACCGAGACTGAACTCAAGGAAAAGAAGATGCGGATCGACGATGCCCTCAATGCGACAAAGGCTGCGGTTGAGGAAGGCGTTGTGGTCGGCGGCGGGATCACGCTCTTTAAGGCAATCGAATCGCTCGATGCACTCAAATTCGACGACGACCGCAAGGTTGGGGTCTCGATTGTCCGGCGCTCGCTCGAAGAGCCGATCCGGCAGATCGCAAAGAACTCCGGTATCGAAGGCGCGGAAGTGATCGCAAAGATCAAGGAGAACAAAAACCCCACCTACGGGTACAATGCGAAGACCGCGGTCTACGAGGACCTCATGGAAAACGGGGTCATCGACCCGGCAAAGGTCGTGCGGATCG
>JAQWDG010000277.1 GCA_028705545.1 Methanoregula sp.
AGTCATCTACCGGTTCTCAAAATCGGTAGACGACTCGGCTAGAAAGGTTAAGTGCCGGGTCGCAAAAGCGCTCCGCGATACTATGAAAGTATCCGGAATTTGTCTTTTCATCCTGGTATGCGCAGCATTGCTCGTGTCAGGAGTATCTGCACAGAATGTTGACAAAAATGCTGGTTATAACATAACCCCGGTTAAAAACCTGCATCTACACCACGTTGTCACACCCATGAGCGTGGGTACGATTACCCAGGGTGAGACAGATTGGTATTACTATGTTGTCTCTTCAGGAACTTCATCAATAACAGCAGATCTTAACTGGGGAGGTACATCAGATTCCCTTTCGCTCACGATCGTAGCGCCCGATGGAACAATTGGTCCGTATTATGATGCAGCAGATGGGATCGCGAATGGAAGAATAACCCTGATGATTACAAGAACAGGTGGCCTTGCCCCGGGAACCTGGAGGTTTAAGGTATATGGCGATCAAGTAACCGGGTTGCGAAGTTATAATTTTTTAGTATATTGAAATCAGATCATAAAAATAATGACCCCATAGAACAAATGTCCAGTCATGGTAAAATGCCCGGTACTCACTGTAGCATTTTTAATTTCTTTTTTTATCTTAATTGCACCGGTCGTAGTTGCAGATACGGGAGGTTATGTTGTAAAGCCCGTTTCTCATGACATGATTTCAGGGACGCCACATGATCCAGTGTCGGTTACGTTCTGGGAACTTTCTCCCCGTGTTATGGCAATCGCCATCGCCTTGTCATTTTTCCCGGTTTTGGTTTTCCCGATTGAGATCTTATTCACCTTGAAGATCTTACTCTGGCTGGGGTACCGGAAGGTTGCCCAAAATGCGATTTTTCAAAATAGTAATCGGCTCACGGTCTTTGAAGCCATCAAGGCAAATCCTGGCATCAATTTCCACGCACTCTCAAAATTGGTGTGTTTAAAACGAGGTTCCATGCGATATCATCTTGAGGTTTTAAGCAGGACGGGAAAAATTGTCGAAGTCAATAGTCTGAATATAATAGGCTATTTTGAAAACACTGGCAGGTTTACCGAATTTGAAAAGAAAATGCTCAAACATCTTCAGAATATCACCGAACAAAAAATTATGGGGGTCCTTATCACATCACCCAATATTTCACGAAGAGATATCGTGGGAATGATCGGTATTGCCGGCCCATCCATTACATGGCATACAAACCGGTTATCGCAGGGCGGTATCATCACCATCAAAAAAACTGGAAGGGATGTCCGTTATACCCTTACAAGAGAAGCATCAGATTTTTTCCTGAAATATCACAGGAATTTTTCGGAAAACATTTCAAAAAAAATATCAGAACATTTGATCTGATACGAATCAATCGGTTCTGATAACTGGCAGTGGCTGGGATTTGCTCGATTATAAGTATTCCGCGAGGTGCCGGGTGCAGTCAGGGGCTTCGGCTGATGTGAGACCGGTTGCGCTCTCGTTGCCGAACCGGGGATTCGCGTCGCCGTTCCTGCTGAAAAACGATGTCGCATGCAGGACAACGACGATTATGGTTCAAGCCTTATTCCCCAATTGATAACCCATCCACGTAGCAATACGACTGTGGAGGAACAAAGCCCGGTCTCGTCTCCCGTGGATCGATGGGTTCGGAAAACTCACGTAAATCCCGGATCTCTATTGCAAATGCCCATGATTTCCCGGCAAAGTACGAGAAGAAATCCCGGTCATCGATACCGGCATGTTCCTTGACATTTTCCCAGAGATCAACTGGGCGATCCTCCAGTATTTTTCCGACCTCGAATGAACCCACGATCTTTTTTACCGGGGACGAGGCATAGATATACACCCGGGAGATATCCGGGTGTTTGAAGACGGATTTCCGGAATTCGTACCGCTTCTCTCCATCGATAATGGACTTAACGTATCTTGGTTTAATGGAGAGTAAAACGTCCATCGATGCCACCGAGGGTTTTAATGACGTTATAATTTTCGTTGTTCATCTGCATTTGCCCTCAGGTGGGCGGGGTGAAAGAAAAACCCTCCCTCCTCACACCCCCACATACGGCATCATCGCCACCACATCCTCCCGGATCTTCCCTATCCCCACCCTCTCCACAAACCTCGCCGTCCGCTCATGCGACTTCGCGAACTTCCGGTAATATTCCGCGAGCCGTTGCGTGCAATCAAGCGCTTCAGCGGATGTGAGACCGGTCGCAATCTCGTCCCCGAACCGGGGCTTCGTGCCACCATTCCCGCCAAAGAGAACCGTCCAGCCCTGCTTTGTCCCCACAATCCCGATGTCCCGGATATGGCTCTCGCCGCAGCAGCGCAGGCATCCCGAGATCCCGATCTTGATTTTTGCCGGGAAATTCTGGTGACGGAACTGCCCGTCCGCGGCCCGGGCAAGGGCAAGAGAGTCCTGGACGCCGAACCGGCAGACCTCCGTTCCCGGGCAGGCCTGCACGAACTTCACGCACGGCGCCGTATCCGGCTGGGCGAGCGTCCCGAGCTCGCGGATCACATCCGGGACTTCATCGTGCGCAATCCCGGCAAGGAGGAATCGCTGGCCGGAGGTCAGTTTCACAAGCGGCACCCGGAACTTCCGGGCCGTGCGGGCAATCGTCTCAAGGTCGCCGGGCGTCACCACACCGCCCGGAATCCTTGTCACGATCGCCCGGGTCGTTGCATCCCGCTGGGGGATCCCCTCGTACGTATCGGTCATGGCAGGGCTCCGATACGAAGGCTTGTACCGCAGGGGATTATCTCTTTTGTGCCGGGCGGGGCTAAAAAAACAAAGAACATGCAAGCCCGGGGTTCCCTTTTGCTACCAAAACCGTGCGAAAAAGGGCCGGTGCCGCATTTTTCCTTTGCGGCCGATCA
>JAQWDG010000278.1 GCA_028705545.1 Methanoregula sp.
AGATGGACGAGGTCGAACGGATGTGCGACCGGATCCTGATGCTCAATAGCGGGAAAGTCGTTCTCTACGGAAAGCTCGACGAGATCCGGCAGGAGTTCGGGCTCTCGATCGAACTGCGGTACGAGGGAACGCTCCCGCATCTCGATAACATCGTAAGCATCAGCGACTCCGGCAATGCCGCAGAGATTGTCGTTGCAAAAGACGCCGATACACAGGCCCTCCTCAGGACACTTGCGGCGCAGGTCACCGTCAAAAAATTCGAGATCAAACAGCGCTCGATGAACGAGATCTTCCTGGAGGTGGCAGGCAAATGACACAAAAAGCGCTCGTGGTCGCAAAGTTCGAGTTTGTAAAAACCGTCCGGCGCAAAGGCTTCATCCTGGGCACACTCGGCCTGCCGCTTTTAATCCTCGTCATCATGGGGCTCTCGCTCTATACGGGCGCCGGCATCGGGACCGCCATGACAAACCAGACAACCGGGTATGTGGACGGGACCGGTTTTGTAGAGCCCGCTTCGGGCTATGTCCCGTACCCGGACCTTGCGGCCGGCAAAACCGCACTTGTTGCCGGGCAGATCCATACGCTCGTTGTTGTCCCGGCCGATTACCTCCGGAACAGGACGCTCACGGTCTACACGATGGATGCGTCCCTGCTCGGATCGACCGGTTCGAATACTGCCGTGCAGGAATTCCTCGCACAGAACATCCTGCGGCACGAGAACGTATCCGAGGAAGCTACGCAGGCCGTCCTCTCGCCATCATCCCCGTCCGTGATCGTGCTCGATGAGTCCGGCAATCCCAAGGGAAGCCAGGAGCTTGCCGGGTTTATCCTGCCATTCGCGATGACGATGGTCCTTGCGCTTGGGATCCTGACGTCGTCCGGCTACCTGATGCAGGGGATCGGGGAAGAAAAGGAGAGCCGGCGCGGGGAATTTTTGCTCTCGTACTGCTCGGCCGAAAACCTGCTCGCGGGAAAGATCATCGGGTATGCCGCGGTGAGCCTGCTCCAGATGGGTGTCTGGATAGCGATGGCACTGCTCGTTGTTGCGGCAACGCCTCTTGCCGCGATCTTTTCCGGGCTCCAGCTCTCGGGTCTTGTCGGCATTGCGGTCGTGTACTTCGTCCTCGGGTATTTCCTCTTCTCGGTCTCGATTGCCTGCACCGCGTCGCTTGCCCCCTCCGTCCGCGAAGCCCAGCAGGTCTCCGCGATCTTTTCCATGTTCGCGGTCTTCCCGCTCATCTTCCTGCAGTTCCTCTTATCGGACCCGAACTCGCTTGCCATGCAGTTTTTGACCTACTTCCCCTACACTGCGCCGTTTATCGGGATGGTCCGGCTCACGCTTGTTTCCGTGCCGCCGTACCAGATTGCGATCAGCATGGGGATTCTTGTCCTCTCCATTGTCGTTCTCACCCGGCTTGCAGCCCGGATCTTCCGGATGGGTATGCTGACCTATGGGAAGCGGGCGGGGTTCGCCGATGTGCTGCGGTTTATCAGGATGAAGTGAGTTTTTTGAGAGTTTAGGTAATCCAATCTTTTTATGCCCTACAAATTTTTGCAGGATAAGCCGTTTGACTTGTGACGCTCTTGGGGGCTCCGGCAAGCCTCCGCCCCCGCCGCTTGAGGCATCCCCGCATTGCGATAGTGCTGTATTACCTGTACACAAAAATGGAATGATTGAAGGTTTTCTTGTACAGGTAATACGTCGTACATCCTCCAGCCCCTTCATCATTTTGGGATTTTCCTAGTCGCTCCCCCTGGCGAGACGGGTGTGGCGGTGCCACCCGCCGGGCGCGAGGGGGTCGGGGGGCGCGTGCTCGCTCCACAGGATTTCCCCAATTATTCTTAAAAAGAGAATTCCGAAAACCCGGCCTGATTATTCATCAGGCTTACCATACAATCCCGTGCACAACAAACAGCCAGTATAACCCGACCGCCACAAGCCCGCCGCCGAGCGTTGCCAAAAAGTTTGTCCCGGCGTTCCCTAAAAATCCCTTGTTCTCCAGGACCGCCCCGATCAGGCTGTCGAGATTGGTGCCGATGAATCCTGCAATAGTGCAGGCAACAAGCATCCATGGCGTGATGACATTGAGAACAAGCGCAACGAGCGAGACAATAAAACTCCCGAGAATGCAGACGAGCTCTCCCTTGAGCGAAACGCCGCCGTTTGTCCCGATCGGCACCTTGCGCAGCGTTGTGATCATGTAGGGGATTCCGCCCGTTACGCCAATCTCGCTTGCCATCGTGTCCGCCGCCGCGGTTGCAACGCTCCCGACATACATCACGATAAAGACCGGCTGGACAAAAACGCCGTACAGCACTGCCGCCGCACAGGCAACGATCCCGTTTGCAAAAACATTTCGGTAGCCCCGTGCCCCGCTCTGTCCCTGCTCGACCCCGATCCGTTTCTTGTACTCGAACTTGTATTTCGTGCAGACCGAACCGAGGATGAAAAACGAGAGCATGATGAGAAGCCAGGTTGCATCGGCAAAGACCAGGAGGATAACGCCCACGAGCGCGATAGAAAAAAGCCCCGAGAGGTCGGCGGTCTTTGCCCGGAATGCGAAGTACCCGAAAACAAACGCGATAGCAACCGCAACGATCACGATCTCGATATCGACCGTGTAGTTGAGTTCCTTTATAAGGTACATCGTCATCGCGATCCCGATGCCTTCGAGCACCAGCGAGTCCTCGAAGCGCAGGAGAATCACTTTTAAGAGTACCGCGGCGATGATGCCGAAGATCACCATCAGGAGTGCGTGCTGCTGGAGGTAGACCATGACGAGCATCCCCGCCCACGCGGTCGTGATGATGTAATAGAGATAGGTGTTGAGGTCGTCGGTCCCGCTCTGGAAGACCAGTTCGCCGAGCGCGATCATCGCAA
>JAQWDG010000279.1 GCA_028705545.1 Methanoregula sp.
CCGAACAGATCTCTTCGGCAACTTCGAGGATATGGGTCGAGAGGAAGATCGTGTTGCCTTTCGTGACGTATTCCTTTAAGAAATCCTTTATGAGGTGCTGCATAATGGGGTCGAAGTTGATGAGCGGTTCGTCGATGAGGGCGAGCGAAGGATGGTGGATGAACGCCTGCGCAAACATCAGCTTCTGCCGGGTCCCCCGGGAAAGGTCCTTGCAGAGCACGTCCTTTTTGTCCGCAAAGTCGAGATAGTCAAACCACCATGCGGCCTTTTTTTCAATCTCCGGGATCTTCCGGATCGCGCCCACGAACCGGAGGTACTCGGATGCCGTAAGGAAACTGGGTGGGGTCTCCTGCTCGGGGATGATCCCCACCTTCTCCCGGACCCCGACCGGATCCTTCTGTACGTCGATCCCGAGCACCATTGCCGAGCCCGCGGTTGGCTGGATCTGGCCGGTGAGCATCTTTATCATCGTCGATTTCCCGGAGCCGTTCGGGCCAAGGAGGCCGTAGAGCGCTCCTTTTTCCACCGCGAGGCTGGCATGGTTTACTGCAATGAGGTCCCCGTAGACTTTCGTGAGGCCGTCGGCCTCGATCACGTACTCTGTCATTTCCTGCTCCTTTGAGGTCTTTTTGCGTGTCCTTTTGTGCCGTCCGTTTGTTCAGTGTTTACTGGTGTCTTGTCTGTCACCGGCTGCCTGGCTATACCGTTCCAGATAATGGCAAGTCCCTGCCGGGTCAGTTTTTCCCGCTCCTTTTTGTCCGGGGCCGCCATGATCCGCGCCGCAAGGCCCGAGAACGAGGATGCGAGCACCGAACAGAGCAGCCAGGTATCGCACTCGCAGAGGGCTCCCGTGCGGATCCCCTCCTGCATGAGTTCTTCCAAAAAGAGGAAATGCGACATCCCCTCCTCGTGGGCGGTCGTGGAGACAAAGGGCGAATGGGCGAACTGCTCCATGAACCGGAACTCGTCCGGGTGGGCGATCGCCCAGGAAAGGGCGTTCTCCCCGACCCGCTGGATCTTTGCCTCCACGGTCGGTTCGCGGCTGACCCCCTTTTTAAGGGCCGCTGCGGCCGCTGCCTTGATCTGCCGGTACAGGGTATCGATGAGCTCCTCTTTTGTGGGAAAATAGAAAAAGAGGGTGCCGGTCGCCACCCCGGCCTCCCGGGAGATCATCGCCGTCGGCGTGCCATAAAACCCCCGTTCGGTAAAGAGCGAAAGCGCGGTTTTTAAGATCGCTTCCCGTTTGTCGGCTGTCGCGTCCATACGGTCACCGTATAAGGGCCTCGAGGTCGGCACCGGTAAACGGCCCGCCGTGGCCGGTGTAGACAATCGCGGGCCGGGCAGCGGCCACTGCCCGGATACTCTTTTTTACTGCGCCCATGTCCCCGGCAAAGACCGGAAGCCGGGCCCGGTGCGCCGGGAACGTCCCCATCACCAGGTCGCCGACCAGGTACTCGCCGGTTGCAAGCGTCACCGTGAGCGAGCCTGCTGTATGGCCCGGGGTGGGGACGATCTCACCGTCAATCCCGAACATATCGAGCCGGTACGGGGCATCGACCCGGATCACCGGGGTTACTCCAAGCTCCGGTTTTGGTGCGCGCTTCCCGATCATAAGGTGCATGAATCTCCCGAGGAACGATGCCGGTTTGGCCGGCAGGCTCTCGCCGCGGGCAAGGGCTTCGGCCTCGCCGGCGCTTGCAAGCACCGGGGCTCCCGTTGCCCCGGCAAGGGCTGCTGCGCTCCCGAAATGATCGATATGTGTATGGGTGATGATAATAAGGGCAAGGTCCCAGGGGTTGTATCCCTCCTCTTTTATGGCCGCAAGGATCTTCGGGGCGCTCCCGGGGAGGCCGGTATCGACAAGGACCGGGCGCTTTCCCCGGATGAGGAAGGCGTTTGCATGGCCGAGCGGGATCTGGCGGACAAGCGCTCCTTCGGGGGGGACCGGTTCAGTCACGGGTCTTCCCCCCGAATAAGAAAGCACGGGCCTTTGCCGCCTTGTTCATGCACCAGAGGCCTCCTTTGAGTATCGGGACAACGACCGTCATCCCGCCCTCCATCTCGGCTTTCACGTCCTTTAAGAGCTCTGGGATGGGGAGGTGCTGGGGGCAGGCCTTCGCACACTTCCCGCACTGCCGGCAGAGCCCGGCATACGAGACATCGCCGATCAGGCCCCCGTGCCTCCCGAAATAATGGAACTTCGTGCTCCGGTCCTTGGGGAAGAGGTGGCGGGCATTGTAGAGCGCAAAACAGCCCGGTATATCGACCCCGAAGGGACAGGGCATGCAGTACCCGCAGCCCGTGCACCCGACTTTCATGAGCCGTTTGTACGTATCCCTGACCCGGTCGATCCGGGCCCGGTCGTCCGGCGAGAGCGATCCGGGGAATGCGGTGTCCGCCACCCGTATGTTCTCGTCGATATGGGCCTCGTTGTTCATTCCCGAGAGGACGACCGTCACCTCCGGGTGGTCCCAGACCCAGCGCAGGGCCCATTCGGCCGGCGACCGCTTCTCCGGGGCACCGGCCCAGATCTTTTTTATCTCCTCCGGCACCGGCCCGGCAAGGTTGCCGCCGCGGAGGGGTTCCATAATCATCACGGCAAGGTTTTTTCCGGCCGCATACCTGAGCCCTTCCGTCCCCGCCTGGACGTTCTCGTCGAGGAAGTTATACTGGATCTGGCAGAACTGCCAGTCGTACGCATCTACGATCTCCTTGAAATCCGGCAGTTTCCCGTGGAACGAGAAGCCGGAGTTTTTGATCTTTCCCTCTTTTTTTACCCGGTCAAGGAACGCGAGCACACCGAGGTCCCGCATCTTTTTCCAGCTCTCGCCGGTCATGCTGTGGAGCAGGTAGTAGTCGATGTGATCGGTCCCGAGC
>JAQWDG010000280.1 GCA_028705545.1 Methanoregula sp.
AAGAATTTATGACGATCATCATACCATTTAAGGGAAAATTATGAAAATTAATGGGGGTGGCTTAATTTATATAATTTTTATCATTCCCCGATCCGGCGAAACACGTCGCGTCCGCATGGATTGCAATCGAGAACGCGAAGCCGCATCGTCATCCCGGACGAACAGGTCTTGATCGGCTCGTTGATGAAATCGCCATGTCCGGAAAAATCGATGATTGTCTGCTTTTTCCGGTCGAGCTTGTCCTTTGACATGCCGATGAGCGTGCCGTTCATGTAAATATCTTCGAAGGCCGGTCACCTTGCCATCGACCTGGATCGTTCCCTTGTCCGGGATGACGATGCCGGAGAGGATCTTCAGGATCGTTGACTTGCCCGCACCGTTTTAGCCCGATGAGGCCGGGCGCGAAGAAAGTCCTTGTGGTACTTCCTCCGGTAAACAATCTCCTTCGCGCCGGTCGGCCGGCGAGCGGTAGAGCTTGAACTGCTTTCTAGATCCCTTCGACGTTGATCATGTTGAGTGACCCCATAACCGGGAAATTATCGTAATACTTCAGATGGTGTAATGCATTTCCGTTCTGTCCTTTTAAAATCGGAATCATAACTCACAATAATCAGATCGTATTTATCTGCAATACTGTATTGATATGCATCATCAAAATCAAGGCCAAATTTCTTCTGGATCTGTACCAACCGGACGTAATCCTGAATATCAAGTCTTAATATCCTTAATCCCGATGAAATTATTGTATCGTCAACGAATGCAAGAAATGCGTTATCTTTCCCGCGGTGGGAACAGATAATCCCCAGCGAGTAAAGGGAAAATTCTGACAAGTACATCTCATCAGGGGAATATCTCTTAAAAAATTTTTCCACATCATCTGATTTATCCTAATCGAGCAGATATTCAAGGATTATATTGGTATCGAGAAGAAACATTATTTCTGCCACCAGTCAAGGGCTTTGTGCTGGAGATCCACAGAGGAGATTGGATCCTTCTCATCCCGCAATGCACCTTTCCAGGTGAGGGAAAGGTGTTTTTTGGGTCGTTTCGCTCGTTTCTTTATTAAAAAATCTATATAGTCCTCTACCTCCCGGTGAAGATCCAAGGGTAAAGTTTTGACTTTTTTTTCAAGATCCTGCATTGTATTCTCCAGATGATTATGCTATGTTCTTCAGATTATAATGGTTTTTATGTCCAGATTAGTTTTTGGATTTCAGATGGGATGGTGAATTGGATCAATGCAGGGATTAGCCGATAACAATTTCACCGGACTGTCACGAGCGCCACAAAGTCCTTGTGGTACTTTTTCCGGCAGGCAATTTTCACAAAGCCGGTCGGCCGGCGGGCAGTAGAGCTTGAACTGCTTTCCCGCTACAGTTTTTATCAGGGATGCGTGTATTGTCGCTGATTCCCGGGCGCATTAAAAATACCGGAAGTAACTGACTATCCCCCCAGTAAAATTTTTGAGTTCCCCCGATCTCTTTAAGGTGGTTCGATCTACCGGTCTGTCATAAAAAACCGTTCAAGGTTCTGTGAAAGTGTGTCGATAAAAATTCTCCAGTCCGGCCGTCTCCCGCGGGGAATGAAGTGATTGGTTGAATTCCCGATATAGTCCGCATTTTTCCGGAGTTCGTGCAGCTTATCGATAAGATCGTTGGGAAACGATCCGGGTTGTATCCTGTAACTCTCTTCTGCCAGGGCAAGTGCCCGATCAAATGCCGCACGATCAATTTTTTCTTCAAGACAATAGAAGACATCATACATATCCTTTCCTTCACCACGGTTGTAGAGTGCGATCATCTTCCGGGCAAGCAGATCTTCCAGGGAATAGAGCGTAAAAATCGTCGGGTGCGTCTCTATAAAGGGTGAAGCGACCAGCACGTCCAGGGTTTTTACCGCACGGGATCGGGTAAGATAAAATTCTGCCATAATACGGTCCCGGTCCCCGAACTCATTGGTGTACTTGCAGTCAAACCGTACAGTCCTGTGGAGCAGGTGGGGCCCATCTGTCTCAAATCCCGGTATTGTTTTCATACGGTCGGTAATGGTTGCAATTTTTTCAGGAAGCGGGCGCTTTGAGATAAAATCGAGATCGATATCCTCTGAAAAACGGCAGGCTCCCGATCTTGCCAGGTATGCACGGTTTAAGGCCGTGTCGCCTTTCATAACTACATCGGGGAACCGGGTACGGATTTCACCAAGAAGTATGGAGATCTTCTCGTCTTTTGACAGGTACTTGAGCCCGAGCCCGGATTTTGCCGCGAGATACCTCAGCAGTTCCGGATCAGCCATGAGACCACCAGGAAAAGATGTTCTCTGTACCAATGTTGTCAGCCAGCATCCATGATCGTACATAGGTTCCGGACCCGGTACCCGATACAGCCAGCCGGGTGTTGTTTTTTATCCGCTGCCGGAAAAACTGAAGTACCGTTTCCGGGACGATCCCCGTCCGCGTATTGAGCAGGTCCAGGATATACCCGGTCCTCTGGCAGAGCGAGGATGATTCCCGGGAAAAACAATCACAGAATTTTTGCCAGTCAAGAGACGGCGACTGTGATAGTGCCTGGGTGATCACGGCGTACCCTCCTGCATACTGGGGTTTGTAGAAACAATCAAAGAATGTTTTTTCCAGCGTGGATACGTATGCTCCGTTATGAAATGTCATACCGGTGCACCGTCTTCCCATTGCAACACACCGCAGGGTATATTCCCCGACCGTTGTCTCCCTGGACCGGTTTTTTGTCACCACAAATACCGTGAACGATTCGTAGGGAATGAGGTTATATACCCTGAGTGCGGATGAGAATCCGATATACCCCGGGCATACCGCGAGTGCAATCTGGAGGGGATCCTGGATTTCCGGGTTTTCTGATG
>JAQWDG010000038.1 GCA_028705545.1 Methanoregula sp.
CTCCCGGGTGAGGATAAGCACGAGCATGACAACGATAACGACGACAACAAGCAGGACAACAACATGATAGGCATCTTCATCAGCAGTGTGCAGAAGGAATTTGGTGAGGAGCGCCGTGCAATTCACGAATTCATTCACAATGATCCTCTTCTGAAGCAGTTCTTTCATGCATTCATATTCGAGGATCTCCCTGCCGCCGATCACCGGCCTGATGAAATTTATCTTGATGAAGTGAATCGGTGCACAATATATCTGGGAATTTACGGGAAACACTACGGACCGGAGGATGCAGAAGGACTTTCCCCAACCGAACGGGAATTTAATCGCGCAACCGAGCAATGCAAACACCGGCTGATTTTCGTGCAAGGTTCCGATGACACCGGAAGGCACAGCAAGATGTCTGCCCTCATCCAGAAAGCAGCGGGACAGGTAATACGGCGACGTTTCACGGATATTTCGGATCTGAAAACCCAGATCTATGCGGCTCTTGTCCAGTACCTCAGCGAGAATGGCCTTCTGCGACACAAGCCTTTTGACGAAGCAATATGTATCGGTGCATCGATCGATGATATTTCCCCGGAAAAAATCGCCTGGTTTCTCTCGGTCTCAAAGAAGGAACGGAAATTTCCGCTCCGGGCAGGCACACCGGCAGAGGCGGTTCTGTCTCACTTAAACCTGCTTGATGGATCACAGCCTACGCACGCAGCGATACTTCTCTTCGGGAAAAACAGTCATCACTTTCTCCCAGCAGCGGAGATCAAATGCCTGAGCTTCCGGGGCACAAAGATCGAGAAACCAATTCCCTCCTATCAGATTTATACCGGGACGCTCTTCGATCAGGTGGACAATGCTGCAGATTTTGTACTTTCAAAACTTGATCGCCGCGTTTCTGCACGGGATGAAACACCAGTGAGTGATACCGGCTATGAGATCCCGGTCCCTGCTATCCATGAAGCACTTGTCAATGCTGTTGTCCATCGGGATTACACATCCAAAGCAGCAGTTCAGGTTATGGTTTTTGCAGATCGGGTAGAAGTGTGGAACCCTGGTGCCCTGCCCTCGGACCTGACACCCGACAGTCTCAAGACAGAACACCCATCCATTCCTCACAACCCGCTCATTGCCCATCCGTTGTACTTAACGCACTACATCGAGAAGGCCGGTACCGGGACGCTCGATATGATCACGTATTGCAAGGAGGCCGGTCTTCCGGAACCGGGTTTCGAGCAACGCGGAGGCCAGTTCGTTGTCACCCTCTGGAGAGACTGGCTGACAGAATCCGTGCTGGCTGAATTTGGACTTAATGAACGACAGATGATGATCATTACCTTCATGAAAAGCCATGCCAGAATTACCAATACCGAATGTCAGAGTCTTACCGGTGCCGCCCGTAAAGCGACGAGCCGCGATCTCGGAGGACTCGTTGACGCCGGTCTTCTGATTCGTGTCGGTGAACGACGCGGGGCGTATTATGAACTCGCCCGAAGTAAACACAAAGAAATTATTTGAGACGGTTTCTTTCAACCAGCAACTGAAGATCGGGAAAAATATGGGACAATTATGAGACATATGAGACATGTGTGATATATGAGACAAGTATGGGACATATGAGACATGCATCAAACAAAATCCCCGTGGGGGAATGGGGCCATAAAGGGGCCTAAGGGGCCAAGATTCAATAGATATTACCCCGAAATTGAGGGATTGAATCGATGATTTTCAGTTTCACGCCACAGGACATTCATTTAATGACCATGTGAACCGGACGATCTATTGATCGTCCGGTTCACAGGGCCTTGTACGGTGATATCTATCTCTGAAGAGCAGATCCTTATTCCCCTGAACGCGAAGGAATATTCAGACGCCCATCAACCAATCGTTGAAGAAAATCTGATGCGTTTGCCATTCTGTTTTAATGAATATTCTAAACCGTTTATCGGTTTTGAACACCTCAATTCGCTCTATCGGGAATCATATTCCTGTCTTATCCACGGGAATTATCATGCCGGAATTGTCATAATGAATCAATTGCTCGAAGAGACATTAAGAGAAATTATTCGTGTTCATACCGGAAAGAATGATGGTTCTGTTCTGGAGGGATTATTGTCCTCTATGTCTCAGCAGAGCAAGGTAACACTAAAACGATATCTCATTCATCCGGAACTTGTCAATCAGATTTCTAAAATAAAAGAGGATATCAGACATCCCTACACGCACATGAGATATCGCAAGATTTTACGTGGTCAAAAAATATCCGCAGCAAAAATTATGGTGGGAACCGATCCCGAAAAAATTCTGGAGAATGTGAAAAACGGAGTTGAGGCTTCGAAAGAAGGAAAATTACAGTATGATGAATATGATCCTAGTGGAGATCCTGTTGTTGCTGCATATTTGAAACGAGATATCGATAAAGTACTTGCAATTCAACTCGCATGGAAAATATATCCGCTCTATTGGCTTTTGATGGAAGAGTACCTCAACCAAGAAATTACCGAGGCATCCTTGAAAAAATTCGGCTCTATGTGGGAGCCGGTGGCCCAAAAAGAAAAAAACCAAGTGGGTTAACAGTTTTTGTTGAGAGAGACTATTGCGGAACCCCCGACACCGCCAGAAGAAAACCCATAATGTTTTTTCAAGGGATACGTGAATATTACATTCATGAGTGAAAAATTTACTTACGATATTCCCGATTCAAATCTATATCTCAAAGGAGTGATAGCTCTACTTCGATCAAAAAATGAGATAAAAATTGCTGATCTTCTTATTGGTTGCAAGTGTGACATTTCGCACGCTTCCCAATTTTCTCGAAGAAGATATGATGCCTTCTATACCTGGATTAAATTCTACGTCCCTCTCTCAAAACTCGAATCTTTCTCAGAATATGCAAAACATAGAATTCTCGAAGAATGTAACGCGGCAATGCCGGATATATCGGGACTCGATGTAATGAAAATTGAAATTTCACCACTGTTGGAGGAAATTTCAGAAGAACCAACACTTTCCGTCGATTTAGAGAAGATATCGGCTGAATTAACTAACAAATTCGCTCAAATTCTGCCACCAGAAATCTTGAATAATGGAAAAGAAATGGCGGAAGTTTATTTGTATCTTTATTGCATCGAGAACAGTTTGAGAATCTTCATCGAATCCGTTGCGAAAGAAAAATATGGTGATGACTGGACATCCAAATTAAAAATGAATCGTTCAATCAAAGATAGTATATCAAGACTCAGAGATCTGGAAGGTCGCAATAAATGGTTGAGCATACGAGGTAAATCTGAATTATTTTTGGTCGATTTCAAAGATCTAGGATCCATCATTTCCCAAAATTGGGATATCTTCAAACCACATTTCCCTGATTTGAACTGGATTGAATCTAAAATTGGGGAGTTAGCCCAATGTCGCAATCTGGTTGCACATAATAGCTACATTGACGACCACGAAAAAGATATAATTCGAGTGAATTATCGAAGCATTTTGAAACAAATCGGTGTAATCGAATAATTTTTCCACTCATACTAAACCCACTTTCCGTGCATCATCCCGCACGCCTCTCCCGTAACAATGCTCGCAGAGCTTCACGCCCATCTCGCGATCCAGCCACACCGCCTTCGCAATCCCGCAGACCGAGCACTTCCCGATATCCGCCGTCACCCGGCTGCACCGGGAGATCTCCACGGCCCCGGGCAGCGGGACCGATGCGGTCTGTTCCGTTTTTACTGCCTCGTTGAAACATGAGCGGCAGATCCGTCGGGCCTCCTGCTGGTCCCTGGGCCGGGCCCGGCGCTCTTTGGTATATTTTTCAATATACCGGGAGCCTTTCTTTCCGCAGGCATAGCACGGTGTCTTCGGCTCCGGGATCTCGAGTTTTTTGTAATCACCGGCCCTGATGGACCGGGGCGGATCCTTGTTTACAGCAGGGGGTGGGGAATCCGGGCTCGTTTCAGCAGTTTTACAGCATGTGCTGTAAGAGCCCGGGGAGACCGGTGGGGCCGGATTCGGCTTTTGAACCGCTCCGGTCAGAGATCGTTTTTTATTTACAGCATTTTCAGAATCATGAAGACACTGATCTGTATCTTTTCCGGAATTTTGACCGTCTCCATAATTCCGGTTTTGCTGTAAATGACCATCCTTTAGTACAGAATTATTTGTACAATCATCTTCTTTGCAGGAACCGGGCGCACCGGGTTTACCATTTTGATTTACAGCAGTTGCTGTAAAACTGCTGTAAACGTGCTGTAATGCTGTAAATGAACCTG
Source organism: Methanoregula sp. (assembly GCA_028705545.1). GTDB lineage: Archaea > Halobacteriota > Methanomicrobia > Methanomicrobiales > Methanospirillaceae > Methanoregula. The sequence goes on from JAQWDG010000038.1 coordinate 4,260, forward strand.
CGCCGCCATCCTCATCGCTGTCCTTCGGGTCATGATCGAGCCAGCAGGCCCCGCCGTTCGCCCACTGCCGGAAGATCTCGCGGCTCCACGTAAATGCCTCGGTCCTGCGCCGGACTGAAACGCCCTCTTCATCATTTATCGTCACCGTCCGGTCCGTGAACGAGAGGGCCGGGCACTTCTCCAGCAGCCCGGTGTAATTCTTCCCCCGGCTGTCGTAGCCTTTGATCATCCGGTAAATGCCCATGTAGGACCCGCCTGTGAATCGCTGGAGGTCCTGGATAGTGAACTCCGGTTGGTCGGCCTTCTCGATGATGGCGAGCAGGTCAGACTCTTTCTTCGTCATCTTTGATTCCTGCCCGCCCGCGGTCCCGTTCAGGAGCGTGAAGACATCGTTCGCGGCCGAGAAGTCGGCCTCATTCGCGTACACGCAGAGCGTCCCGTCCTCGCTCGTCTTCTGCTGCCGCTGCATGAAGAAAAGGGCTGCGTGGCTTTTGATCAGGTCGTAGAGCATGTCGGGGTTGCGCCGGTTGCAGATGGCGTTGAACCGGATCCGCTTCGAGTAGGGGATGATCACCCAGATCATCTGCTCGTGCAGGATCTCCCAGATTGCCCTGCAGGTCCTCAGCTCATCTGTCTCTTCAACGAACAGGTCCGGGTCCAGCATCTCGCGGGCCTGCTTCGCCTCAAGTACCCGGGCGTCTTGCTCAGCTGACTCATCGATCCAGCAGGTCAGCATCCGGTTCATCACCTGATCATCGCCAGTCCCTTCCTTCTTCGCAATCCACCAGACGCACCGCTCGGGGATCGTGCAGACCCGCGAAGTCAGGTCCTTCGTGACCGTCGTGTGCGTAATCGGTTCGTGAAAGTTCGAGGTCGCGGATTTCAGGATCTCCTGAATGCCGTCCGAGAGTTCGGTGTCGTCGCTCATCAGGACCGTGCGAGGCCGGAGGTCTTTCATGTAATAGAGCGCCTTGTTGCTCACCGTGCCTTTCACCTTGTACGCATCCGGCACCTGGCGCATCATCTTCCGGAAGGCATGGGTCTTGCCCTTGCCAGAATCACCGGTCACGGAGACATGCAGCCCGTCCGAATTCTTCACGGCTTGTGATGCCATTGAGAGGACCATGCACCGGGCTACGATCTCGTCGCCAACATGCTCCTGGGCGAAGGTCCGGAGCATCAGGGCCACCGGGTCGCCATGTTCGAGCACATCGAGGGCCGCTGCCCGGTTGTCGGGTGAGCCCGCAACCGGGGCCGAGCATGGGTCGGTTCTCCCTTCTTGCTCAACCTTTGCCCGGGCCCGGTCCTTCCGGGCGGTCTGCTGTTTTTGCTCCCAGCCCTTCCGCTTCGTAGCCCGGTCCGGCTCATACCGCTCGCGGAGCTCCTGCCAGCGCTGCGTACCGCCTCCGCAGGACGTGTGCTTGCAACCGGCGAAGACTGCGCCGTTCCCGAACTGGATCGCAAAGCCCCCGTCCTTGTGCGCTGACGAGAACGGGCACTGGTCGAAGATGAAGAGTGTGCCGCCGCTGTACGGCTTCTCGGTCCTGACATCGAGGCCGTGGTCTGCGAGCCAGTGGCGCAGGTCGAAGCCCTTGCCATTCACCGTTGCCGGCTGCGGCTGTGCGTGCTGTTCGGTCGGCAGCCGGGCCGCGAGATCCCTGAGCTGTTCCGCTGTCGCAATCTTCAGCTCATCCGGGGCCGAGATGATGCGGCTCCTCCGGTACGGACGTTCCGGGGTGTTGTCACCCTTCCGCGATATCGTACCGTAGAGTTTCCAGATGCGGGCCGCGTTGAAGTTCGCAGTATCCACGTTCACCCGCTCATCTGAGAAGAGCGTGTCGAGCGTTGCGAGGCAAGCCTTCACGAGTGCTGTTGCTGCTTCATCGTTCGGCAGATCGATGCGGTACAGAAGGTGGGCCCCGTTGCCGGAGTCGGCCCGGACCGGTTCCGGGAAACCTAGCCCGGCCATCCACCGGGCAATCTCTTCGGCTTTTGCCAGGGCCAGCCCGTGCTCCTCATCAGTACTCGACACACCACTCGGTCGCAGCGGGTCGATGTCGATCGGCAGCCAGCGGCGGCGCAGGATATCCGCATCGCTCGTCGTGCTGTCCTTCTTGCCGAGCCGCATCTTGATCCGGTTCGCCCGGCGCGAGAGCAGGGCCGGGTTCACCTCGTTCAGCGTGACGTAGATGCCGTGTACTGAACTGTCTGTATCCAGCGGCTCAACGGCCTTGATGAGCGCAGCATGATCACTGAAGTAGCCGCTGTGGGTGAACTGGTCGGTGAGTGCCCGGACCTCGACGACCTGCCAGGGCCCGGCTAATCGGGCAACGGCATCACGGAGCAGACCATCCACACGTCACCACCCGGGTCCCTGCTCTGGTCTGCGGTGAAAAAATTACCAGGTCAGCCATGCCCGTCGCCTTCTTCCGGGGCAGGCTCCTCCTGCCTCACTCGCTCCGCGTGCTCATCGAAGGTCTCGACCTTCACGGTATAGCGGTGATGGAATTTTCGCTCGACAAAGATGTGAAAGACCGATTCGCCCTTCTTCTTGATCAGGTCCGCGATTGCTTTCGGGATCAGGTAGAGCGGGATGCCATCGACTTTTTCAGTCATGACTGCCGGCTTCTTCTCCTCAGTGGGCATAGGCAGCCACCTCGCGGATCTCGTCCGGCAATATCTCGTAACAGTGGAGGGAGCCGTTGGGCGAACTCACCCAGAGCTCGCAACGGATGAAGATGTTGCCCGGGTACCGGGTCAACAGCGAGCGGAACTGGCAGATCTCGAACCTGCAGAGCGATTCAACGTACGGGATGTTCAGGGCACCGGTCGCGGTCCGGAGTTTGACACCCAGGATCTCGTAATCGCCCCGCAACCCGACAAGATGAAGCGGGATGTACTCTGCAAGAAAACTGCTCCCTACCGGCAGAACCGGCTCGTAGCCCCGGGAGACGAGGAGTTCCAAACCCCGCTGCCGGGAGGCGGACCGGGCGCTCTGCGCCATCATACAGCACCCCCATCACCACCGGCGTTTTGCCCGCGACACAGGATCTCCCGGATACCGTCGCGGGTAATTTCGAACTGCTGGAACTGCCGTGAGGGAATCGAGATCCAGACTTCGAACCGGGAAGCCAGAAGGCCGGAAGGAAGCTGTAAAAAGAATTTCTTCATCCGCCCCATCTCATCCCGGCAGAACTCCTCGGCATCACTCAGCGAGACAAGGGGACGAAGGGAGATCTTCAGTTTCACCATCACATTGTCAATGGTCCCATCGTCCAGTTCCTTGCGTGCGGTCAGGTTGTAGGGGATGTACCGCGAAGTCCGGACAATGTCGCTGACTATCATCGGCTCGTAGCCCAGGCTGAGCAGGATGTTTCCCGCCTGTTGCTCCAGAACATGGAAGCGGTGGACGGCACTCATGCCGCACCCCCGGAGTGCGATGCTACGGATCGGTACAGCGAGCGTTTCGGGATCTCCCGGATGCTGTCCCTCATGACCTCGAAGCACCGGAATCCGTAGGTCAGCGAGTAGATCCAGATCTCGTAATGATACCCGGCTTCCCCGATGTGGCGGGCGATGTGCTTGCGGAACTGCGAAAGGTCAATGCCGCATTTCTGCATGACCATATCGACCGTTGAGGGGAGATGGGAGAATTTACGGATGCGGATGAACCGTTTCTCGCCGGAATCCCGCTCCGCGACAAGGTGGGCCGGCGGCTGGTTCTTGTTTAAACCGGGCGGGATGACCTGGACCCGGTAACCATGCACCCTGCGGAGCTCGCGGGCCCCGTCCTCGATGAGCGTTCCGCGACGGCTGGTCATGATGCAGCACCTCCCTTGTGCGGCGTAAGTATTTCCGGTTCCGGTACATCTCCCGGGACCTCGAAGAGAATGCAGGAGACGTCTTCGCCGAGCGCAACCGCGATGAACCGGTCGCGGGGGAGCATGTACCGGACACTGCCGACCGAGATAATGACGGCCCGGCCCGAGGGATTGAGGGAAACCAAGCCGGATGCGACCGGGTTACCGGACGGGTCCGGGTTTTTCTGCAGCAGGGGGATGGTCTCTCCGACAAACAGTAGCATCCCCATATCTTCTGGGCGGATGAAATACGATTTGTCCCAGATCCGGATGTGGACATAGCCGTCGCTCCCGGTCAGCACGATACCGGCGGAGAAATGGCTCATACTGATCCTCCCGCCAGCCTGCCTCCTTCAGTGAGGAATTTAAAGATGGAAATAGAAGTATCTATGGCAGTCTCACGGCGTGACTGGGTAAGTTTTGTTTGTGAGCTGCCACTGGTTATTGCGTGCATGATACCTCCTCTTTTGTGACGATCTTCCAGCGCCCGTGTTCAACCATCTTCTTCCCGATGCCATAGAAGCCGGACCGCTTCTCGTAGGCTTCCACGGCTTCCTGCGTTACCCGCAGGGGTTCGCGATTTATTGTGTTCTGCATGTTTTCACCGACTTTGTTAAGTTGTGTTCAGCCACATTCCCCAATTGTTGAAACGTTCTTTTTCCCTCGTGTCACGCAAAGCAACGGCTATCATCCGGTCAGATGCCACTCTCCTCGAAACGGCAGGTGGCCTATCGGATCAAAGCAATAAGCGGATCACGGTTAACGATTGCCTGAAATCTACAGACTATCACCAAAAAAAGTAAAGAGCGAGAATATCGGGGAGTGGTTGCCTGTCAGCCGGCAGCACTGGCCCGTGTTCTTCTTACATCCTTTTCCGGACGCCAAGCTGTTCATCCTGACCCGGCTCTTTTGCAATGCAACCGGTTCGGGCCGACGGATCAGGGCCGTGATCTTCGTCGTGATCGAAGCCACTGCGGTCTTTATCCGGCTGCCCGCCTTTTGGAGGAAGTCCAACAGCATTGTAATTGTTTTATAAATTCGCAGTTGTTTAAAGTGTTTTCTGAACCAGCGGGTTACATGGGCGCTTTTTGTCGTACACGTGTAACACAATTGGCAGATTTTACTGCACCAGAATGCCAAGCGCGGCTGGAATTATTGAGAAATGGAAAAGCAATACTTTGAATTTTTCAGTCAAGTACCAGAGGGTGCGGGAGGTGCCGCAAATTTTGTGAAGTCATTAATGCGAGTGGATGGCAAGTAGAAAGGTAAAAACGGATATATATCGAAGGGATAATTTTAGATATGGTCTTTGGGAAGAATTTTTTGAAGTCTATTACTTCATTCTTTCCAGATCGAGAAAAAGTTCTTGAAGAGATTGAAGATTTGAAGGTAACTTGCGAACTTGAAACGGCGAAGATCGGGTTCGGTTTTTTGTTTATTGTTGTTTCAGCATACGGGCTTCATAATTTGGTTACTCCAATAATCCCAGAAATGCCATCCTGGGGTTTTACATTACTCTTTTCATTACTTTTCAGCTTGTTGATGTTTGGTCTTAATTTAACGATCAATGGATTAACTTCGAACGCTGCCAGAAACAAAAAATTCCAAGATGGAGTAAATAGAAAATTAGAGGCTTTAATCTCAAGAGGAACTCCACCAGAGAATATCCAAGAAGCTGAGGAAACTATGACTTCCCAAGAGAAAAGTAACAAATTTGGTGAGACACTCATAAAAATAGGATTTGCAGTTTTCATAGTAGTTTATATCATTTGGTTTGTCTGGACAATGAGCCAGCATTCGAATGATTCGCAATATATTACAACGGCCATTCTTGCAATTCCAACATTAGTTGTTGCAGTGGTCACGTACATGTACGTTTTATTGACAAGGGATCTTGTAAAAATTAACCAAGATCTTGTCAATGCCCAAAAACAGCCAATATTTTCACTTGATATTGAAAATAGGGAAGGATGCCGTGTTGTTAACCTGTGGAATACCGGAGAAGTCGCAAGAAATGTTACGATTATCTTTACTGCCAATTGGGATTTTCAACAGCCTTCAATTAATCTCCTCTCTCTGAAGCGAGATTCGCAATGTGAATTATTGGATAATATAAGTCAAATTTTAGGCAATGGTCATATTTGGACGGTAACGGTTGACTATGAAAACATTTTCTCGCAACATTTCCATGAAGTTTTCCCACTATCTAATGAGAAGTTGCAATCTCTGGGAACCACTCGAATAATAATACCTGGTGGAGTGCTATAAGAGGTTGAATTTCATCGTCGAGCAACTAGGTTATGGGGGAATTCGTATAACCCCCCGTAAAAAAATTATAATTCCCCTTTCCTCTTCATCTCCGCAATCCTTTCATCAATCAGCTGCCGCAGAATATCCGGGTTGTCCCTGAGGACGCTCTGCTGGATTCCCTCATCGGTATCGATCACAACATCGGAAAGATGCTGGCCGCACGAGAAACAGTAGTTTGAGGTGGGAGGATTGATCTTCCGGCAGTGCGGGCACTGGATCGGTTCCAGCCGTGATGTTGCATTTCCGTTATCCACGACAGTTATCCCGTAGGATTTGAGCATCGCAGAATCGATATCCTGCCCGGTGAGATGGGCGTAGGTCCGGAACATATCGGTGCTGATGTTGCCCCACATCATGAGCTTGATCACGCTTTCCGGTACTTGTTCCTTGATGAGATGCGTGATACGGCTGTGCCGGAAGATGTGGGGTGTGACATGTTTCTCAATGCCCGCATGCCTGGCAATAACCTTGAGATGCTTGTTGATGGTCGCATGGATGAGAGGTTTGCCATGCACGTTCACGAAGACCAGCGCGTTCCCGCTCGGGTCCGGTTTGTAGCAGGCCCGCCACTGTGCCAGGTATTCGTTTGCCATTATGAGCCGGACGTACCGGGGCATGTTGGTCTTGAAGTTCACGTTCGCAATGACACCGTATTTATCGAACGTGAGATCGCCCCAGGTCATGGTCCCGATCTCGCCAATGCGGAACCCTCCTTCGTACAGCGTCATGATGAGAGCCCGTTCCACGGGGCGGGTGCACGCTTTGATCATCGCGGTGATCTCGTCCGGTGTCAGCAAGTCGGCGGCCACCTTGGTCATAGGATCCTTGGCGGGTATCCGGAGTTTGCGGAGCTTGGTCTCGCTGAGATCTGAATACTTGTTCTCAATCATCCAGAGGTAGAACTGTTTGAGGATGGCAACGAAATCGCTGATCGTGTTCTGCTTGAATGGGCGCTCACGGCTGCTCTTTGCATTTCTCAATTCTGGAATCGCGGCGTAGAGATCACCGATGGTGTTGCTTGAAAACGGCCCGATGAACCGGCGCCAGCCCACGAGAGTAAACGTGAGTTTGTTCGCCCGCCCGGTGCTGATGTTCTTGCAGGACCGGAGTTCCGAGACGAATTCCCGGATCTGGGCAGCGTCAGCCTGGGTGAGGGTGAATTTCTCAAGGGCGTGCCTGATTGAATTTTCTGCCAGTTCATTCCTCATTGGATGGAAAGTACTGGCTGGAAGTACTTGAGCGACTGGGTAAGTCATAGAAAAGTTTCTGAAATAATGGCTTTAAAAAGGAAACTGAAGCATCGAACTTCGCGTCCAGATGCGAGAAGCAGGAGTCGAACCTGCGAACCCCTTCGGGAACGGATCTTGAGTCCGCCTCTGTTGGCCACTTAGATATTCTCGCGCTTTTTTGTGGGAGTATGTTGGCAACTGAAATACATAAGGTA
>JAQWDG010000281.1 GCA_028705545.1 Methanoregula sp.
GGTCGCAAGGCTGAAACTCAAAGGAATTGACGGGGGCCCGCACAAGCGGTGGAGTATGTGGTTTAATTCGATGCAACGCGAAGAACCTTACCTGGGTTTGACATCCCGCGAATCCCTATGAAAATAGGGAGTGCCCTTCGGGGAGCGCGGAGACAGGTGCTGCATGGCTGTCGTCAGCTCGTGCCGTGAGGTGTTGGGTTAAGTCCCGCAACGAGCGCAACCCTTGTTGCCAGTTGCTACCAGGTAATGCTGGGCACTCTGGCGAGACTGCCCGGGTCAACCGGGAGGAAGGTGGGGACGACGTCAAGTCATCATGGCCCTTACATCCAGGGCTACACACGTACTACAATGGCAGGTACAAAGGGTTGCCAAGCCGCGAGGCCGCGCTAATCCCAGAAAGCCTGTCTCAGTCCGGATTGCAGTCTGCAACTCGACTGCATGAAGCTGGAATCGCTAGTAATCCCGGATCAGCATGCCGGGGTGAATACGTTCCCGGGCCTTGTACACACCGCCCGTCACACCACGAAAGCTGGTTTTACCCGAAGCCGGCGGACTAACCGCAAGGATGTAGTCGTCTACGGTAGGACTGGTGATTGGGGTGAAGTCGTAACAAGGTAGCCGTAGGGGAACCTGCGGCTGGATCACCTCCTTTATAGAGAAACGCCCAACTCGCTATTTAATTGCAAGGATCTTGGTCCTTGCGACCGATAAGGGCCTATAGCTCAGTTTCGGTTAGAGCGCACGCCTGATAAGCGTGAGGTCGATGGTTCAAGTCCATCTAGGCCCACCACGCTGTCCGCAGCCACTGTAGAGTGGGGGTGTAGCTCAGCTGGGAGAGCGCCTGCCTTGCACGCAGGAGGCCATCGGTTCGATCCCGTTCACCTCCACCACATGGTGGGGCAGACGGTGCCCCAATGCACACGAGCGTTGGGTAAGTTCTTTGACAGTTGAATAGGGTGAGAGAGGAAGAAAGTTGAAAGCGTTTAAGGGCATCTGGTGGATGCCTTGGCGCCAGGAGGCGATGAAGGACGCGGTGGGCAGCGATATGCTCCGGGGAGCCGCCAAGCAGGCTTTGATCCGGAGGTTTCCGAATGGGGAAACCCGGCTGGGTTCATACCCAGTCATTCCTTGGCTGAATGCATAGGCCTTGGAAAGCGAACGCAGGGAAGTGAAACATCTCAGTACCTGCAGGAGAGGAAATCAACCGAGATTCCCGAAGTAGCGGCGAGCGAAACGGGAATAGGCCAAACCGTGCGGTTTCGACCGTGCGGGGTTGTAGGGCCGTCATAAGTGATCCGCGATTAGAGAGCAGAACAGGCTGGGAAGCCTGGCCATAGAGGGTGAAAGCCCCGTATGTGGTTCCGAAAGCGGCACAGACGGTACCTGAGTACCGCGAGGCACGTGAAACCTCGTGGGAATCTGGGTGGACCATCATCCAAGCCTAAATACTCCCTGGCGACCGATAGTGTACCAGTACCGTGAGGGAAAGGTGAAAAGAACCCCTGTTAGGGGAGTGAAATAGAACCTGAAACCGGATGCCTACAAGCAGTGGGAGCGGACTTGTTCCGTGACCGCATGCCTTTTGCATAATGAGTCAGCGAGTTACTCTGTAGTGCGAGGTTAAGTGTAAAAAACACGGAGCCGAAGCGAAAGCGAGTCTGAATAGGGCGCATAGTACTGCGGAGTAGACCCGAAACCAAGTGATCTATCCATGAGCAGGTTGAAGCTCAGGTAAAACTGAGTGGAGGACCGAACCGCCGTAAGTTGAAAATTACCCGGATGACTTGTGGATAGGGGTGAAAGGCCAATCAAACTTGGTGATAGCTGGTTCTCCCCGAAATATATTGAGGTATAGCCTCAGGACGAGATTGACGGAGGTAGAGCACTGACAGGGCTAGGGGGCTTACCCGCTTACCAACCCCTATCAAACTCCGAATGCCGTCAATTGCTTCCTGGGAGTCAGACTGCGGGTGCGAAGGTCCGTAGTCGAAAGGGAAACAGCCCAGATCGTCAGCTAAGGTCTCTAAATCTATGCTCAGTGGAAAAGGTAGTGACGTTGCTTAGACATCCAGGAGGTTGGCTTAGAAGCAGCCATCCTTTAAAGAAAGCGTAATAGCTCACTGGCCTAGCGATGTTGCGCCGAAAATGTATCGGGGCTAAGCATAGTACCGAAGCTACGGGAGTACGCTAGTCGTACTCGGTAGGGGAGCGTTCTCAGACGCGACGAAGGTGAACTGTAAAGTTTGCTGGAGTAATGAGAAGTGATTATGCTGACATGAGTAACGATAAAACGAGTGAAAAACTCGTTCGCCGTAAGCCCAAGGTTTCCTGGGTAAAGTTAATCTTCCCAGGGTGAGTCGGTCCCTAAGGCGAGGCAGAAATGCGTAGTCGATGGAAAACAGGTTAATATTCCTGTACCCGTGTGTGAGCGCGATGGAGGGACGCAGGAGGGTAGGTTGGCCAGGTGTTGGATATCCTGGTGTAAGCCCGTAGGGTTGGACTGTAGGTAAATCCGCAGTCCTCTATGCCCGAGAAGTGATGCCGTGGCCGCAAGGCCTGAAGCAACTCATCCCAGACTGCCAAGAAAAGCTTCTAAGTTTATCACATACGGACCGTACCGCAAACCGACACAGGTGGGCGGGTCGAGTAGACCAAGGCGCTTGAGAGAACTCTGGTTAAGGAACTCGGCAAAATGACCCCGTAAGTTAGCGATAAGGGGTGCTCTTTTAGGTGATGGTTTAACTTCCAAAGCCCAAGAGAGCCGCAGAGAATCGGGGGTGGCGACTGTTTACTAAAAACATAGGTCTGTGCGAAGTCGTAAGACGACGTATACGGACTGACGCCTGCCCGGTGCCGGAA
>JAQWDG010000282.1 GCA_028705545.1 Methanoregula sp.
GTTGTCCGTATCCGGACACTGCCGACGAACGGTGTGCGTGGTACGCGGATTGTTCTGATCACGCCGGGGTAGAGTATGGGGGTGACGACGATCACCCCGCTTAACAAATTCCTTCTCGGTTTTGGCGGAATCATGGTCGGTCTTGGCGTGTCCGGCTGGCTGACCGCCGGGTGCCAGGCATCGTATCCAGCCATCGGATACCTCTTCATTGCAGTTGCGGGCGGACTGCTGGGTGGAATGATCTTACAGATCGACCCCAAATTCTGTTGACAGATTCCAATACCGGCACCGATTGTTCAGTATGGTCGGGACTGATTCCGGGATCTTAACTCGTTTGCCCGGCATCCGCACCAGTTCGCAACTCCAGACCGTCGTGTTATCGGTCGGATTGCCCAACACGATTCCGTCTTCCGTCTCGACCCAGGCGTGCCCTACGATCGCGTATCGGGTGAACGGTATGCGATACCCTTTTGTGGGGTACCAGTTCGTGTCCCAGATCAGCACTCCAATAACGATTTGTGACCGGATCTTCATTACACTGAGCATCGCGGTTTCCAACATTGCGATCTCGCTACAATCCCCACGCCGATCCCGCAACACGTCGTCGAGCGATCGGCTATAATCAAACCGTTCGTAAACGATAAATGCAGTGGCGACTCGTTCGACGTTTTTTGTGAACGCCGCGCGATGCGCCAATTCCCGGTCGGCATCCGACGCATACGGTTCGTTCACAGTATCATTGATCGTCATCAGAACAGAAACAAACATTAAATTGTCAAACGATCGTTCCGTGTTTGTAAATTCCGGCACGTCGGTCGCGGAGACCGGGACGATGAGGAACGAGAACAGAAACAGGAAAAGGATATAATAGTTGACAGTCATCGATACAAAGTTTATCGGTACGGTTATATATATGTTGACTCGTTGCGTGATGCGATCTGGTTGCAGAATTGTCATACATTAGATATATATAGGGTGTGTTACAGATAATTTTACGAATGACAGGTTTCGAATTGCCAAAGGTTCGGGATGAAATCGATCCGAAAAACTACCATATCGACGGTACGCCAGACGGCAACTACGCGATCCGCATCCTACAGTTATACCGGGAACTGGCCCGGTGCAAATGGGACGTTTCTTGCGGAAGCGACCGGCTCAAACTGTTGTACGACGCGATGAACGAGCACCAGGACCTGCGGGCGACCGAACTCGATGCAGCGATCCGCGTCCTGCAGCAGCATAACCGCGGCGAGGACACGGTCGAATGACCGTTTTTGCGGTCACGGCGGCGACACAGAACGATGTGCCGATCGCCGTAGCCGCGTTCCGCGGCGCGGTGGTGGAAGAGGTCGCGGCGTATCGCACCGAACTGGAGACCATTCTCCTCCGACTGCCGGACGGCCGGCGGGTATCGATCTGCGGATGTTTCAGGAAACTGATGCGGGTGACGATCGAGGACGAGGGTGCCGGTACGTAAACTGGGTGGACAATCGTGTCATCTGATATCTCCCCAATGCCGTTGATCATCGGATTGGTTGCGTTTGGAGCCTTTCTGTTCTGTGCACAATGCACGGCCGACACACTCTATGGTTCGTGGGTAGATGACACCGTGACGGTCACGATATCGACACTCCACCGAGACTATACGGAACCCGGTCTGTTCGGCCACCATTATGATCTCGTTGTGCGGGATATCGACGGTCACACGTTGCTGTATACTGTCGAAAACTGGAGTTGCTCCGAACAGGTTAACGTGTTGAAAACCCTCGAAGAGGGGGAAACGTATCGATTCGCTGTACATTACCGTTATGGTGGGACGGCAATGGTGTTGGAGAATCCCAGTTATACGAACTCCGAAATTCCGGACGAAGAACGGTGGAAGCACGGATCGTACATCTTCATCGATCGGTTGATTGGAGATGCATAGCATGGAACTCGAAGATATTCTTCTATTTCTTGCTATGGCCGCAGTCATTGCCATCTTTGGCGGTTTGGCAGTCACTGCGGTATCGACACATCATGACCGTATCACGGTCGCAGATATCGCGGGAGACTATATCAAAGATACGGAGGGTCGGGTCTGGTATATCATCGCCATGGATGTTTTCGCGTATGACGATCTGGCGCCCGGCCAAACCTTCAACATCACGTGGCGAAACTGGAATAGCGAACCAAGTTACGGCGAATGGATCTGGGTCGACCCATCGCCGGGGGTGTGAGACCGTGGTCTGGATCTGGACCCATACCATGGTCGTCTTCTTTGGCCTCTTCGTCCTGGACATAGTGGCCATCGGCATGATGACCGCCTGCATCCGCACGCCCGCCGGCACCATTACCGACGATTACCGCCGGATCGCAGTGGGGATCGGCATCGCGGTGATCGCGATTGCTATATCGACGTACGGCATCATCGTCTGCGGAGTTCCCACGGCTCCGATCGATCCGACGCTGTTCCGGAACGGAACAGCGCTGCTGAACGGCTGACCCCGAACTATTATATACTATTGTACCATATGATTTGCTATGACACATCCGGACATCAAAATGGTTCTGGCAACGATTAACGAAACCGGGTATCCTGAAGCCACGTGCCCGTTCTGCGGCACGGTCAACCGTGCCGGGTTCGCGCCTGACGGCAGCATGGTCTGGTGGCCGAACAACGAGATCGGGACGTAGTGTGCGCATGCGCAAGGCGCGTATGCTAGCGGCGGTATTCGTCCCCCACAGTTCGCGTTCCGGTGATTGCAATGGACGAACAACCGAAATGCTGGATCGAAGGATGCACCAACGAAGTGATAGATGTCGTCGAGAAGATGAACGCGGATGGAACGTATACGGTGATCTTCAC
>JAQWDG010000039.1 GCA_028705545.1 Methanoregula sp.
GATATGTGATCAGGGGCTAGGAATGAAATTGCAGGTTTAATGTCCGTAAATGTTTAAATTATAAAATTAAAAAAAAGATTATGGTATTTCCCCGGGTTGACAATTCCCGTTTTTTTGAAAGGTTCGGCAGGTACCAGGGCCTTTTTTTACTCATTGTTGCAGTATTGTTGAGCTGTGGAGTCCTTGCAGTATTTTTGGCTCTCCCAATTTACGGTATCGGTAGTTTGTTTGCGTTCATCGTTTTCGGGATATTGTCCGGGATCTTCTCTGCATTCCTTTTCCGATCCTTTTTTACGAAGAAATTATTCTTGTTTGTCGTGGGGACGGGTGTGCCGGTTCTTTCCCTTTTCCTGGAGTTCCTGTTCGATCCCCGGTTTGCGTATGCATGCGAGCGGGTTTGTCTCGGCGACTCGTGCGACATATTTTCCAGCGTAATGAATTCTCTATCAAATACTCTTCATTTCATGCTGGATTCCTGGCTTTCTTTCCTTATCTGCGCCCTTTCGGCGTTCATGGGTGTACTGGTTTTTCTTGTCGTGAGACGGGTTGTTCACCGTAGTCAAATTAGAGAGGGATCCCCTTAAGTTCACTACGTTATATTGGAATGTTTCAGAAAAAATCGTGACGCTCTTGGGGGCTTCGGCAAGCCTCCGCCCCCGCCACTGTGGCATCCCCCGCTTTAGCGATAGTGCTGTATTACCTGCGTTGGGGGTCTGTTCCCGGTGCAGGTAATACCGAGGCATCGCACGGCGCCCCGTCCCCCTTTGGGGGACTGGTGGCGCAAGAGGGGGGTGGCATGTACTGAAATGCCCGGACATTTATCTCTCTCCAGCTGGTGTGTCCCCACCAGAGCGATCCGGCTCATGCCGGCATTTGTGCCGGATTTTGCAACCAGAAAAAAGAAACTGCGGGGGTACTCCCGTTTCACGCGCTCAGGTCAATAATATCGTCCGGCATGCCAAGGTACGGCACGCCGCTCTCCCACCCGGCATTGCGGCGCCGGGCAAGTTCGAGCATGAACCGGTCCTTTAAGGCAGGGTCTTTTGAAAGGATCTCGTAGATCTTCTTTGCAGACTCCGGGAAGATGATCACCGCCTCGTTCTTTTCCACGCCGGCAAGGATGATCCGGGCCGCCTCATCAGCAGGGATTGCCTCTTTGGGGATCTCGACACCGGTAAAGATCGCAGTTGCGACATTTGCCGGGCAGACCGAGGTAAATGCGATCCCTTTCTCGGCAAACTCGTACCGCAGCGCCTCGGTCATGCCCGTGATCGCGTACTTTGTCGCGCAGTAAACTGTCTGGGCCGGCGGCGCGATGATCCCTGCAATCGAGGAGGTGTTCACGATATGCCCGCTCCCCTGCCTGAGCATGACCGGCAGGGCAAAATGGATGCCGTAAATAACGCCCCAGAGGTTGAGGTCGATTGCCTGTTTCCATACCTCGAGCGTGAGGTCTTTACTCGGGCGGGTCATTCCGATACCGGCATTGTTGAAGAGGTAGTCAATACGGCCGGATTCCTTTACACAGGTATCGATCATCCTCTTTACCTCATCGGCAGCGGTCACGTTCACGGCCATGAACCAGGCATTCTTGTATGCCGCAAGAGAGGCCTTTGCCTTTACCACGCTCTCGTTGCGGCTGCCGATCACCCAGACCGTTGCACCGCGTTTCAACAGCTCTTCCGATACCGCGTAGCCGATCCCGGAGGTTCCCCCGGTCACGACCGCGATCTTTCCTGCAAATACATCCGTCATTCTGTCATCCCGTAATTGTGCGGGCACAGGGCCTGCATGCCCGGCTCCCGTTTTTTTAAAGATACTTCCGGTATCCGTCATCTCCTCTTTTGTCCGGCAAGGAACTCCTGATACTCCGGTGAGGCAAATACCAGCCGGCTCTCCATCTCGGAATTCTTGTGCATGAGATCCCGGAAGACCGGGTCTTTGCATTTCTCCAGAACTTCCTTCATGAGATCCGGGAAAACGATCATCCGCTCCCGTTTCTCCACGCCGGTTAGAATGATCTGTGCGGCTTCTTCCACCGGGACTGCACCCTCCGGGATCTGGCCTTTGAAAATCGGCGTGGCAACATCGCCGGGACAGACGACCGTGAAGAAAATATTCTTTTGCAGGTACTCGTAGTACAGGCAGTCCGAGAGTCCAATCACCGCGTTTTTGGTGGCCACGTACAGCGTCTGGTACGGCGTGCCGTAGAGTGCTGCAACCGACGATGTATTGATGATGTGGCCGCTTTTTTGCTTCTGCATGACGGGAAGCGCAGCGTTCACGCCGTGGATCACGCCCCAGAGGTTGATATCGATCATCTCCTTCCAGTCGGCAAGAGTGCTCTTCTCGTACGGGTTTTTCTGGCTGATCCCAGCATTGTTGAAGAGGTAATCGATCCGGCCGGACTCCGCCACGCAGTCCGCGACCATCTTCTCCACCGCGGCGTAATCCCTGACGTCCACCGCTTCAAACGCCGCCTTTTTGTATTTCCCTAACGCCGCCTTTGCTTTCTCAACACTTTCTTTACGGCTGCCGATCACCCGGACCGTTGCGCCGCGTTTCAACAGCTCTTCCGATACCGCGTAGCCGATCCCGGAGGTTCCCCCGGTCACGATGGCAACCTTTCCTTCGAATGCACCCTTCATACGGTCACCCACGTTTACGGGAGCGATCGCGCAAGGTCCATGCGCATCGTACTCGATCCCTTCCTGAACGAACCTGCGAGATATTCTTGTACCGGAAGGTCCGCGAGTGCAGCAAGGATGTCGTACTGGGTCGGATGATCCTGCCATTTCGGGACAGTCCACGTCACCGTGCCGGTGCAGGCGGATACTGAGGTATACGCGTTGTCCACCGGGTAGTATGTTGCCTCGGATAAGGCAGGCCCCGGGTACGGGCCGATCTTCGGGATGTAGCGCCAGCCGAACTGGACCATCCGGCCGTTGTTGGCGTTCAGCCCCGCAAGTTCGCCGGCAGTGTACTCCCTTTCCCGGGTAAGGTTCATCTCAAGGAACGTCCGCCCGTCATGGCTGAGGTTGACCGCAAGTTCGTTTCCCCGCTGGCGGTATTCCGGGATGTCGGCAAAAATTTTCGGCATTCCCGCTTCCTCGCGACCCCCGATGATGGGTTCGGTCTTGTCCTCCCAGAGCACCAGGTGGTAGACGCCGCTGATGGGATCCTTTGTCTCCATGTACCTGACAGGGATCGATACGGTGGCAAGGGAATATTCCGATCCTCCCATCCACTGTACCCCGTTACATTTTTGGTACATGATCATGACAACCGGCCGGGAGATCTCAAATTCCTCCGGGACGCAGGTGCGGAGTTTTTCCCCGTTGGTCAGGTAGCTGATCTCAAGCGTTGTACAATCATCGTAGGGACAGGCGCCTCCTGCCGGAACCCCTTTGCGGAAATGGGCCGGCATGCGGCGGGTGAACCCGTCGTTTTTGTCGCTGATTCGCATCGGTAAAATTTCCTGTCACCGTTCTGGTGTAATGTGGTTTTTGTAAAACCGCCCTATTTATGGCATTTGCTTTGACTTTTTTTTGGATTTCAGGCTAGATTTTTTCAGTTTTTTGGCAAAAAACTGTCCGCCCCTACCACGTCTCCGCCCCGCCACGGAATCTGGCGGTGAACATCAGGGCAGGATCCTTTGTCTCCACAACATTGGGAACCGGCCGGCCTTCAAGGGCTGCCATTCCCTCGCCCTCCGGGATATACAGGACAAAGTCAAGCCGGGCCCCCCCCTGGTCAACCGCCTTCAGGTATTTCCCGACGGCAAGAGGATCAGATACGGAGGGGTTCATGCTCCCGGTGTATGTACCGTTGTTGGCAATCTTATCGGCATAGCAGAAGGCCGCCCCGTACAGGGAGGTGGGAGTGATCCTCTCCCGGGACCCGGCACCATAGATAGCGCCGCTGCGAAACTCCCTCATTGCACAACCCCAGGATGGCCACAAGCCCCTGCCATAGTGCATCCCCGGGACAACCGTGTCCGGAGAAAGACGGTCTTCCTTTGAGAGAGAGAATGCGGCCGACGCGATCCAGTGCAGTAGGTGCTCGCGGGCAAAGTCAAGACCCTGAGCATTCCAGTCACCCCGGGTATAGCGGAGGCTGAAGCTGGCGGCCTGGGAAAACGATGCCTTCAGGTCGCCGTACTCATCGAATATGCGGGTGTCCAGTGCTCCAGAAAGAATTGCAAATGCCGGTGTCCAGAACCCCAGTTTCCCGTTCTCGTCATAATCGATTATGCAGTCGCCGTTCTCGTCGAACGCATCCATGAACTGCCGGTATATCGTTGTGCCGAACAGCCGGTCGTTTGCCTCCGCGTAGCTCAGGATCGTCTTTTGCAGGTCCCAGAGAAGGCAGGTGAGGTTGTGGTACATCGTGGCGGTCATGAGCTCGCAGAACGCACCGTTTTCGATCCGGCCCAGGTGGCCGTCAAGCGATGCCAGGGAAGTCCCGGTCACGCTGTCCCGGCCGGTCACGTAATAGGCCTGGGATCCCACGCCCCGCTCCTCCGCATACCGATACAGGTTGTACCGAAACAGGGGGGAATCGAGCCCCGTCACGGTCACGATCTCCTTTCCCTCGACCTGTGCGACCGGCACGTGGTGGACGAACTCGGTGGGCCAGCCGTTCATCTCTTTTTGGCGCAGGCCCTCTGCCATCGGGACCGTTTTGAAACAGTACCTCGCACAGAGAAGGTCGAGCGCAACGCAGTCGGGCGATGCCCAGAGGTACCCCTCCGGAACCCGGATAGCGATCCCCTCCGCGTTATGGTTGAGGTTGATGGTATCGATCGCATCGGAGATATGGAGTATCATGACTCCCTCTGCCTGGACCGCCCGGAGGACATCGGCCTGCGTCCCGGGCATGCCTGCGGTCTTTTTTAGCCGGAATCCCCCGTTTCGGTCCCGGACCGGAAGGTTCGTCTCCTCATCGATCTCCACCACCCAGGGCATGTGCGGGAGTTTTGCCTTGAACGACGGGTTCGGGCCCGCGGGAGCCGCGTATTTCCAGGTCTCCTTCCTCCCGGTGGATCCGGCCGGGCATCGGGTAGGGTACAGGCCGATGCCGAGGTTCTTGATCGTGTTCGTGATAAGGTCCTGGGCATGCATCTTGAGCTTGGGTACATTGACGAGCACGCAGCCCGGATAGTCGGCACAATCTGCCGGATCGGCCGGGTCTCCTCCTGTGATGACCTTATGCAGGGTCACTTCAGGAAAATTTGCCCCGTCCGGGACCGGGATCGTTCGGCCGCGTGCGGGATCCTCCACCCGGTTGATGTCATAGATCATCAGCCGGTTCCCGGCCCTGCCCGGCGGGAGGTAGGTGCCGCTCTCGCTCTCTTCGTATCCCCGCATCGGATTGTCGGTATGGTCCGCGGGATGGCGGGCTGCAAGGTATTTCCGTGCAAAATAAAATCCCCAGCCGCCGTAAAAATCCCCGCTCTTGCCTTCAAATACCGCTTCCGTTGTGACCGGGCGACCGGCAGCCCGTGAAAACGCGGCGGCAAGGACGAATCCCGATGTCGAAGCCTCTGCAACTGCCATCCGGTTATACGGGATCCCTGCGGTATCGTGGAACCACCGCATGAGTGCAGCAATTACCGTCCAGTCGGTGCAGACCCGGGCCCCCGGCCCCTCGCCATGGCTCAACGGGTCGATCGATAACGGGCCGACAAGATTGGGCTTGAAGACCAGCTGTTTGCCGGATTGTACCTGCGTCTTTGCTTTCGCAAGAAAACCCGTCTCCCGGTTCAGGGCTTCGAGGCAGTACCCGGCCTGGGCATGGATATAATCGGTTTTTTCCAAGATGTGGTCCCAGGCGGCTGCATCATTCTCGTTGATAACCCGCTGCAGCAGGACGGGGATTTCTGCATACGCTTTCGCCGGGTCCATACGCACCCCGGCAACCGGTGATCCGGTGGCATCGGTTGTTCTCATTCCCACAGGGGAACTGACAACAGTTTTCTTTGTCCGGTTGCTGGTTTCCTGCATGGTATCGTAAGGAGTTCATCGGTTGTTCTCCAAAAAAACCATTCCGGTTTCATGCACAGGAGCCGGCCCCGGAGAAATATAGGGTGTACTGCAACGGGGACCGGTTGGCTGAAAAGCACTCCTGCTCCAGCATGTGGGTGATCGCCGACCCGCATATGAGAAAGGCGGCAACTGTTTCTGATCTCGCTCTTTTTTGCAGCAGTCCCCAGGCATCTGCCTTTGCGCCAGCGGATCTCTGGCCCGGTCTGGCGCTTGTATTCACGAGTGTGGTGGATGCGGAGTATTCCTGCCCGGCAGGGCCGGTCCGGTCTTCTTGGGTGCAAACCGGTTTTTTTATGGCCGTCCGGAAGAAAAGGTACGGGTACGTGTCCCCGGTGAGGGAGAATCCCGCCGGCCGGAGTATGAAACGATCCGCGTCCCCCAAGCGGACCGCGTGACAACGGAGGCTTAGCATGAAACCCGGTACCCCTGTCCTCAATCTCCTCGAATCGGTTCCCATGGAAGGAAAGACGATTGTCCTTATCCGGCATGCAGAGCGCGAATCTTTTTTGGGAGTTCCCCCTGACCAGTGCCACACCGTGGGGCTTACCCCGCAGGGGATTCGGATGGCACGGGATTTTGGTGCATCACTCAGGCAGATCGCTCCCGACGCCCGGCTGCTTCTTGGCCACACGATTGCAAAACGGTGCGAGATGACTGCACGGTCGATCCGGGAGGGGTTCTCCGCGGATGGGCAGGTGCGGATTCTTGGATGCGAACCGGAGATTCCCGGTCCCGTTGCCGATATGAAACGGCTCGTATCCCTGATAGACGAACGCGGATGGCCGGCACTCATTGCGAGATGGCTGGACTCTCAACTCCCGGAGGAGATCATCGGCAACCCGCGGAAATACTCGGACGAACTCCTTGCAACACTGCTCTCGTACCCGGGTATTCGTGACGGGGAGATGCTCGTTGTCGTTGCTCACGATATGACGCTCTTTCCCCTGGTCTTTGGCCTGTTTGGGAGGAATGCCCGGGCAATTGGGTTTCTCAATGGCGTTGTTATCTCTGCAGACCGCGATACTGCTGCAATCCGGTTTGAGAATGCAGAGTATTCTCTCAAAACGGAGCGTAAGATCCCGTAAAAAACCCTTTCTGTCCTCACGTAAAAAAAAAGGATCCCGGTCACTCCGGTGCAGGCAGGGTGGAGAGGATATATGCGAGAACAAAGAGGAGCAGCCCGTTGCAGAAGAGGATCGCTGCCGTGACCATGCCCGGGATGAATCCCGGCAGGAGCATGGACGCGCCAAAGAGAATTCCTACGATGTTAAGCACGGTCTGCGTGACGAGCAGGTTTCTTAATTGCGGAGGGACCGGGACCGGCGTGGCCGGCGGGTTTTTCATCTGCCGGATGAGGGGATAGAACCGCAGGACAAGGGGGACTATCCCGCCGGCAAGGTTCAGGAGCCCGAGCATGACCCGGAGATCGTCGGTTAAGATTCCCGGGACAATGCAGGAGAATATCCCGAGCCCGGCAAAGACGAGGCCGATGAGGACGAGCAACCGCGAGCGCCGGAACTGGCCGACCGGCGTCTCGCCCATAGCAAGCACCTGGATTGCCATGATGACGAGCAGGAGGCCCAGCTGGCCGTCAGGAGAGAAGGGGAGCGTGCCCAGGTTCACCGGCACGAGCAGGACCGCGAGGAACGCGAGGAGGACACCGAGGAAGATGAGGATGGCGGTGGTAAGCGGGAGGGGAGCGTCTTTGGAGAGGAAGGAGCGGTGGGGTCGCTCTGGCTCCACCGGTTCGGCTTTTTTGGGATAGATCTTTTCGAGGGCCCGGATACTCCACGCCAGGTACAGGAGGCTGGCGCCATCGATGATGAGGAGGCCTGTGGTCAGCGTGTCGGTTGTGAGCGCAGGCAGGAGCGTGACAAGGCCAAGGAGAAATGCCATGATGTACACGAGGGCGCTTGCAAGGGTGATGTGCCGCAGGATGCCGGGAATTTCCAGCCATGCCGTGGCTTTCTCCCGGTGGAGGATAAGCCGGACGAGAAGTGCCGCTCCCCCGACCGTGAGGATGACACCGACCAGTGTCCGGACAAGGCTGGTTAAGGCGCCCGGAACAAAACAGGCTCCCATCCCGATGACCGCGGCGGCGATCCCGATGATGATGACAAGCCCGGACCGGCGGACATCGCCGAATGGCGTCTTTCCCATCGTGATGACCTGGAGCGCAACGATCACAAGGAAGAGCCCGTACGTGCTGTCCGGGGTGTATGGCAGGGTGCCCGTATGGATCGCAAAGAGGAGAATGCCAAAAAGGAGCATGAACACCGAGAGGACGAACAGGATGACTGCCTCAATCGTGAAGTCAAATTCTTTGCCGGGTGCAGGGTCTTGTTCCGTATATTCTGCCAAGGTTTTTCACCAGAATGGGTATTTTTTGAGTATGTTTGCCGGAAAACTTAAAAAAGTGACACTTTTTGTATCCGGGAATTTTTGCCGCTTATGGAGACAGGAACGGGCGAACCGAACAATTTACGATGATGGAAGCGAAAAGATTGCATTATACCCATATATTGCAAAGGCCGCCCGTGATTTCGGGTACCGGGAGTAAAGAGACCCTCATGGCAGATACCAGTTTTATGACGACAAATGCACAGCCGGAGAACGACGTGGAGTTCGTGAAACGCTATGGAGAGAGGATCGGCGCCGGGCAGTCTGCGATCATCTATGCACGCGACGGGATCGTGGCAAAGGTCTACCGCGAGGGCCAGCCAAGAAAGCAGGTCTTCCAGGAGGCGTTCACCCTTGCCGTTGTCGGGGACATGGGCATCCCGGCCCCGAAAGTGTACGGTGTCGAGACGTTTTTGGGGAGAACAACGCTCTTAATGGATCAGGTCCGGGGCGAATCCCTCATGGATATCATGCAGAAGCACCCGGAAAAGGCTGAAGAGTGTACGGACAAGGTCGTGGAGCTCCAGGTTGCGATGCACAAGGTGCATTCAACGGAGTTCCGCCCGGTTAAGCTGGTGATTGGCGGGACAATCATCGCAAGCCCCGGGCTGACAAACGAGGAGAAAGAGCGGCTGACAAAAAACCTCTATAGTCTCCCGGACGGTTTTTCCATCTGCCATGGCGACTTCCACCACGGGAACATCCTTGTCGAGAACGGGGTCTGCCGCATTATCGACTGGGCAGAGGTGGCGGTGGGCGATCCTGCGGCCGATGCCGCCCGGACGTACATGGATCTTCTCCTGGGAAGCCGGGAAGATGCGGAGCGGTACATCGCGAAGTACGCGGCTGCATCCGGAAAGACCCGGGACGAGATCCTTGCGTGGCTGCCGGTGGTGGCCGGGTCGATGTACGGGTACTTCCCGGAGGGATTGAAGAAGATTCTCCGGCCGCTGTTCTAAAACCGGGATGCCGCTTTTTTTAGAGGAACGGATCGGGATTCACGTTTTTCAAACACCCTCGCACACCCGCTCTTTTTTGCCGCTTCGCTTACGGCCCCGGCAACGGCTTTGACCACGTCACGGTTGAGTACTTTGGGCAGAATGCGGTCGCGCTTCGGCCGCTTCACGTATCCGGCGAGTGCATGGGCTGCCGCATATTTCATCTCGTCCGAAATCCGGGTGGCACACACGTCAAGAGCGCCCCGGAAAATGCCGGGGAAGGCAAGGGCATAGTTGATCTGGTTGGGGTAATCGCTTCGTGCCGTCCCGACAACGGCAGCACCCGAGAGGAGCGCGTCCCTGGGGAGGATCTCCGGCACAGGGCTTGCGAGCGCAAAGACAATCGGGTCGTCTGCCATGCTCCGCACCATGGCCGGTGTTACGATCCCCGGCCCGGAAACGCCGATACAGACATCGGCTCCTTCAAGCGCATCCGCAAGCGTGCCCGTCCGTGCGTGCCGGTTGGTCTCGTCAGCGATGATGAACTTGTACTTATTTGCGTACAGCCCTTCGCGGTCCCGGTGGAGGATCCCGTGCCGGTCGCAGACGATGATGTCGTTTACGGCCGGGAAGAGCTTCGGATCGTAGCCGATGTGCCGGAGCATCCGGGTGATGGCAACGCCCGCTGCCCCGGCCCCGCAGATGACCACGTTTAAGTCCGCGAACTGCTTTTTTGTCACCCGGCAGGCGTTTAAGAGCGCAGCGAGCACGACCACGGCCGTCCCGTGCTGGTCGTCGTGCATCACCGGGATCCCGATACCCTGTAAGGCTTCTTCGATCTCAAAGCACCGGGGCGCTGCGATATCTTCGAGCGCTATCCCGCCAAAGACCGGCGCGATATTCTTGATATCCTCGGCAAGACCCGGATGGGATTTTGCAAAACAGATGGGGAAGGCGTCGATGCCGGCGAGTTTCTTGAAAAGGAGGGCTTTTCCCTCCATTGCCGGGATCGCGGCGCAGCCCCCGATGTTCCCGAGCGAGAGGACTCTTGAGCCATCGGTTACGATCGCGATCGTATTTGCCTTGATCGTGTACTTCCAGGCAAGTTCCTTGTCGTTTGCTATCGCCTTTGAGACCGCCCCGACCCCGGGGGTATAGGCAAGGGAGAGATCGTGCCGGTTTTTTATCCGGACTTTTGAGTGGATCCCGATCTTCCCGTGGTATTTCTCGTGGAAAGCAACTGATTCCGCGTAGATGGTCTCCCGTTTTGGTCTGGTCATAAAAGGCCACGCCCCGGATAGTTCAATGGTGGGAGCGGGGCATGATGAAGGTTGTTGTGCGAAGTTTAGTGCCTATCAGAACCCCACCTGCAGGGTTTCAATACTATTTTTTTGGGTACTGCGGATTGCGGTGAAGGGACTAAAAAAAAAGAATCCGTTTTCCGGTCAGTCAAATTTTTGGAACAGCGCCGGGTTCTGCCTGCGGATCCACCAGCGCCGGATCAGGAACCCTCCGCATGCTGCAACGGCGATCCCGCCAACTCCGGCAACAGCCCAGAGGATCGGAATTCCCGATGAACCGACAGGAACCTCTGCGGGAGCCGGCACCGCTGTTGTCTCCGGGATTGTTGTCGCCCGGGTCGTTACGGTAGTAACCGAAGTCGTCACCGGTGATGTCTGCGAAGAGGTGAATCCTGTCGTGGCCGCTGTGACATTTGCCGTTGCATTCCCTGTCGCAGTTGTATTGAGTCTTGTCGCTACCGCAAACGATGAGAACCCGGGGGTTGTTGCCGTAAAGTAATGGATATCGCCGATCACCTGGCCGGATGTTGTCGGGAGTTCCGCCCACGTCCCGTCATGGTTCCGCATCATCACGATATCCCCGGTTTTTACCCCGTGCTCCCGCATCCAGCTCCCCAAAACCGCAAAGGTGATCGTCCCACTCTGCACCGATGACGGGTTCACCCCGACCAGATCGATCGATTCGATACTGGCGACCTGCCGACCCGCAAATGCCGGATTATCGGCGGTAACCGAATCGGCGACCGTAAGATCGGTCGGGCCAAACGCGGTACTGGGGATCACCCCCACACTGACAATTCCCGCGGGATTGGTGGAAGTGACCGGCTCGTTGATGGCAAAATTCATGGATTGTCCGGCAGAGACCCGCGGGGAACTTGCGGTATAGGAAGTACTCCCGCCGGTATCTCCTGATACTGCATTATTCCTTACCGGTTCATTTCCCGAAGCCCACTGTACATCAATTTTCCAGAACTGCTGGAGAGGTTCGCCCCCACTGTTACCCCCGGCGGGATAATAGTAACTGGCATTGTAGTTCATGTTCATTTTGAGCCGGAACTGGCCGGTGGGCCGGTTCGAACGTGTGCCATAACTGTCCTGGACGATCCAGT
>JAQWDG010000283.1 GCA_028705545.1 Methanoregula sp.
CCCCATGATCGTATATTATGGATTACGGAGCACTCGTTTCAGATGCAGCGAGGTACAGCAAGGACGCCCTTATCGGGAAGCCGCTTACCTGGCTGGTATTTATCGTATGCGCCCTGCCGTTTGCGCTCATCAACTTCCTGTACGATCCAAAGACCCTTGTATCGGCAACAGGGGAATTCCGCTGGGCGACGATCCCCTGGACGCAGATTGCCCTGCTCTGCATTGTGGGCCTGCTCCTCTCGTTTGTCGTCTCCGGCTATATTGTCAGGATCTTCCGCGGGACTCCCCAGCCGCCAACCTTCGATTCGTTTGGCGCGCTCTATCTTGACGGCATCAAGCTCTTCGTGATCGCCCTGGTCTGGATGATCCCGGCGCTCGTCATCATGATCGCTTCATTTGTCATGATTGTCCTTGGCGCCATGTCGGGAGCGGGATCGATGGGCACCATGATGACCGCAGGGTTCCTCCTCCTCATGATCGGGCTCATCGTGCTCGTGATCACCCTGATCTATGCGTATATCGGCTGCGTGCGCTTTGCCCGGACCGGCAGCATGCGTGAGGCGTTCCGGATCTCCGCGCTTACCGGCACGATCCAGGCCATCGGCTGGGGTGCATATATTCTCGCGCTCATCATCGTGGCTGTGCTCATTGTCCTCTTCGGACTCATCATCTCCCTCCTGGCACTTATCCCGCTCGTGGGATGGCTGATACAGATCATCCTCCAGCCCCTGGTCCAGGTATTTTCAGCGCGGTACATTGCCAGAGTCTACGACCACAGCGTCCCGCTGGCTCCTGCACCCTCCCCTGAACCGGCAGCGATGGGATAACCCGGGCAGTCCCGTCGGGCGTGAGTAAAAGGGGGCATTCCCGGCCCCGTATTCTTTTTTTAGTCAGCAGGAATTATTATGCCCGAAACATAAAGGTCAGGATCGGGGCGGTCACGACACATGGCCATCTATATTCTCGTCCACGGGGGGAACATATCCGCGGAAACCTGGAACAGGCTTGCCCGGAGAAACGACTATCCTGAAGGTACCCTGCTTGGCGCCCGCTGCTGGGATGGGACCGTTGCAGCCCTCAAGGCACACGGCCACCGCGCTTTTGCGCCTGCCCTTGCAGACGAACACACGCATACCCTGACCGATCATATCGGGCAGGTATGTGCGCTCATCGGACAGGCAGGGCCCGATGAAGTGATCCTGGTCGGCCACAGTTATGGGGGGATGGTAATCATCGGGGCCGCCGCTCGAATGTCGGACCGGATCCGGCGCCTGGTCTACGTTGATGCAGCTCTGCCGGACCCGGGGGAGTCCCTGTTCGACCAGTTTGTCCGGGGCGGGATAGAACCCCTGTCTGTTCCCGGGCTCGAACCTGCTGCTGCATATACGGAGAAAATCCGGTTCGATCCTAAAAGGATCCGGGCGTTGCCCAAAACCTATATCCGGTGTACGGAAAGCGAGTTTGCGGCAGTGACTTCAGAAGCCAAGCAGAAGATCGCAGCTCTCAAGGATGGGTGGACCTGCCGTGAACTGCCAACGTCCCATGTACCGATGGCCACCATGCCTGAGCAGTTGTACCGGCTGCTGCTCGCGGCGGCTGAGTAATACCCGGGGCGGTGTGTGTCCGACTCTTTTTGTGTGTAAGTACGGCCGCAGGTATCCTGGACGGGTAACAGAGTGCGGCAGGGTGCGGGACCCTGCGCGGGATCGGCCCGGAAGCATGCGCGGAAAATACCCTGCCCCGCGCCCGGCCGGTCTGCCGCGGGGTGGGGGGATCGCGTGTCCGTTCCCTGCGCGACCAGGTCCGGGCGGAACGGCCGGGCAAGGGGTTTTCCGGGTAAAACGGCCGTATTTCGCGGATTCAGTCAAGATTTCGGGATATTTCCCGGGATCCGGGAAACCCTGCGGATCCTTGCGGAACCTGCGGCAGGGAACGTACGGCCGGTACGGGGAAAATCCGCCCGTTACGGGCCCGGTGCCAGGTTCAGAGACACTTGTACAAGTATCAGTGTTGCGTATAGAATTCCTCAAATCAATCTCCCCGAAAAATTCGGGCTGGCCCGGGGGATAACCCTTAAATGCTAGTGTGTGGAATAATGTGATCCACAATTCTGATGAAGACCCGAAGAAAACCCCCGTAAAAAAGGGGTGTCGGGTCCGAAGATGGGCAGAAAATGAAGGTAATAAGGTTTATATACCGAAAAAACCTACATTGTAAGCCCGTGTTCAAACCAAAAACACGACGAAAAACGTGTGGTGAAGAACCAACAACGACCGGAAATTCCGGGGCTTGGTTCCGAACACAAAACAAAGCATGTAACAAGGTATAAATAACCTTGAGACATACATTATGAGCCCGTGTTCAAGTGAACAACACGACGAACACACGCAAACTTTGATGGAGATCCAACGATACCCGGCATGACCGGAGTTGGTTCTGACGTTGATACTGGCAATGCGGAAATTTGTTTAGTAACCGCTAATTCCTCGAATTAAGGTTCAGATATTAGTGTGCGTACGTATGTACAATTAGAATTCTGGTTGATCCTGCCAGAGGCCACTGCTATCGGAGTTCGATTAAGCCATGCGAGTCGAGAGGTGTAAGACCTCGGCATACTGCTCAGTAACACGTGGACAACCTACCCTGAAGTGAGGGATAATCCCGGGAAACTGGGGATAATACCTCATAGACTATGAATGCTGGAATGCTTTGTAGTTCAAAGGTCCGCCGCTTCAGGATGGGTCTGCGGCCGATTAGGTTGTTGTTGGGGTAACGGCCCAACAAGCCTGTAATCGGTACGGGTTGTGGGAGCAAGAGCCCGGAGATGGATTCTGAGA
>JAQWDG010000284.1 GCA_028705545.1 Methanoregula sp.
CCCCCGGCCCGGAGGTGGTTGTAGGCAAACTCCACGTGTGCAGTCTCGATCTGCAGGTCGAGGTGGATTACGTCATAGGTGCCCTCCGCGGTGAGCACATCGGCGGCAACTGCTTCCACGTTATCGAGTTTTGCCTCTTTGATGTTCTTTGCCGCCAGAGCCGAGAAATCGGGCCTGACCTCGTAGGTCTTCACGTGCGCCGCGATCCCGCCAAAATAGATCGCCGCAATGCCGCTCCCTGTCCCCGCGTCAAGAACCTCGTCGTTCTTGTTCATCCCGGTGAATGCGATCACGAGACCGATGTCTTTCGGGAGCATCGGGGCTCCCGAGCGCTTGCCGTGCACGAAAAAGTCGGTGGGCCGCGGGATCCGGAGCACGAACTCCTGTCCCATGTGGGTGGTAAAGACATCGCCCGGCGTTGCTCCCACGAGCGGTTCGAGATCGAGCTGCCCCTTATCGGTCGAGAGCTTCCCCGGGCCGGCGCGGACAAAAAATTCCCGGCCTGCGCCGACAAGAAGGACCCGGTCCCCGGTCTCGATCATGGGGAAGAGAGTTTTACAATCGCTTCGGCAATGTCGCCTTTTGTGGCAACAAGCGCTTCCTTTGCCTTCTCTTTTGAGACCTGTGCCTGTTCGGCAACCATGGTCACGTCCTCGTCAGGGATCTCGACAGCCGCTTCCTCGAAGCGGGGATTTCCCGTGACCTGGTAGGTCGTAACGCCCTGCATGGTCATTGCCGTCACTTCGGCGGCATCGAAAACCCAGTTCCCCTTCGGGGTCTTTATCACAATACTCTGGACGTCTTCAATCTGCTCGACCTGCATGCCGAGCTTCTTCATCATCGCCTTCATCTGGCGCGGATTGATATTTCCCGGAAGCATTCTTTGCACTCCCCTGCCGTACTCTTACGGCTCCACCGTAATTAAATGCAAGCATTTCCGAACCCGAAAGGAGCGCTAATCCGCAGGCAATGAGCCGATCTCCCTCTGCGACTACGAGCACCTCGTCCCCCGCGCGGATCTGTGGGTCGGCAGCGACGACGTGTTTTGCAAACGCGTTCTTGCCCTGCGCAACAAACTCCGCAACATCTTCTCGGATCACGACCCGGTAGCCGGGTGCGGGAATGGCGGCAATGAGCCTCTTTGCCCCCTCGATCCCGAGCGTGAGCCGGCCGTCCGAGGCACGGATGGTTGCAAGGCGGATGCCCTGATAGAGGATCTGGCGGATTCTCCCTGTTGTCGAGAGCACAAACCCGCAGCCTTCGGGGAAGAGCGCGGTGCCGCATCCGCTCCCGAACTGGTAATCAGCGATTGCCTGTACCCTTGCCGTTGAACTGTTCTCCGAGTATCCTGTTGACACGGTTGACAAACTCCTGTTCTGCGGTTTTCGGGATAAATGCTCCGGCTGCTATCTTGTGGCCCCCGCCGCTGCCGCCATATTCTGCCGAGGCTTCGCTTACTGCCTGCTGGAGGTCGACCCCCCGGGCGATCACGCGTTCGGTGGTCCTCATCGAGACTTTTAGGAGATTCTTATCCTCAGGCACCTCGCAGAGGATTAAGATGGGCTTATTGGCGTTGAGCTTGCTGAGCGCCATCCCCGCACCGATCCCGACAATGGTGTCCGGGAATTTTCCCCCGACATCGATGTGCTGGACGTTTTCGAGTTCGGTGACGCCGGTTTCGATAATGTACTGGAGGAGGTTGCGGATGATTGCCCGGTGGTTCCCGAGCATGTGTTCCGCATCCCGGTAGGCCTGCCCCCGGTCGCCTTTGAGGATTGCGCTCCCGACAGCGGGTTTTGTCCACCGGCCGCAGGCGTTTAGGACCGTTGCATATTCCTGCGCATTCCGCAGGGGAGTTCTCGGGATCTCGTCCGGGAACCGGTAGGTCTCTGCAAGGAGCCGGTCCACGCTCTCGCCGTTTGCAATCAGCTGTTCGGCAAGCGCCGAGATGATCGTGCGGCGGTCGTCATCGGAGAGTTCCTCCCAGACATACCAGCGCCCGTCCGGGGTCTGTTGTCGGATCCCGAGCTTTTTTAAGAACTGCTTCGCCCCTTCGGGATTGTTGCTGATGCCCTTCACGAACGGGTCGTCGTTGTAGGCAAGCGAGAGGTAGACCGGGCGGGTTGCGGTGCCGTAGCAGTTGAGGTCTTTTTTGCAGACCTTCACCGATTTGTCCCGGACCCCGTCCTCCACGATCAGTTCGCGGGCCGGGCCGACAAGCCCGCAGGTCTCCCGGGCCATCATGTCCCCGACGTTTCCGATCACCGCGATCTTTGCAAGGTCGATATTTGCCGAATCGAGTTCCTTTGCAATGAGATAGGAAACCCCGGCAGCGCTCATCTTTTCGTATCCGTACGGCAGGCAGTTCACCTGCTGGTACGCGATCTCCCCGGGCTGGCTGACGTGGTGGTCGACAATCAGGACGTCCTTTTCCTTTAAGCCCTTTGCTGCAAGGAGGTTCTGCTGGCCGGCGCCAAGATCGGAGAAGATCTTGAACGAGTCGTCGTCCGGAACCTGCGGCATGGTGAGCGGCTCAAGCTGGCGGACAAAAACGGACCTGATGGGAATCCCCTTTCGGGCGATTGCCTGCGAGAGGATCGCCTCGCAGGAAATTCCGTCGGCATCGATGTGGGAGATGATGGTTATCTCGTGCGCAGCGGCAATCTGCCCGGCTGCTGCCTTCACATCATCGGTAAAACCCATTGTCTATTAATTATGAAGGTCTTAATTGATGAAGTGTGGCATCATGCGGCCCGACCTGACAGTCTGTGCGGAGGAGTTTGCCGAAACAGGGCTTGTCACCCCTGAACGGATGCGTGC